>CANKEI010000026.1 GCA_947481115.1 bacterium | reverse complement strand
GGTAGCATTTTTTTTAATAACCTCGACACATTGCTCTGATCCAAATCAAATAATGCTCCAATAAATTCTTGTGTCCAGTAGCTTTTATAGTATAGAAATACGATTGCCAACATTTCTTCTATGGTCTTGCAATTGTATTGTCGACCACCACCAATTTTACGATACCTAATAGCGCGTAATTTGCGTTTTTGCTCTGCTTGACGCCAGATGGGCGTTAAGCTTTGTGCATACATTTTGAACTGATCCAAGCTTAAACCAATAGTACGTTTGAAAATTTGTGGTTTTGTGATAAGTTTTTTAAGAAGCTTCATTAGCCGGATTTCTTTTTGATTTAGTTGTCTTTAGTTATCCGGCTTCTTCTATTAAAAAAAATCAACTCTGTACAGCTTTAATTATATTTTCTTATTACGCATAAGGTCTATTGTGTATTTTCTTTAAATTCGAGAGTTTTACCATCTTCACCCAATAACAGCTCTTCAAGCATTAGTATTGCCCCTAGAATTAGACTTAGATTACTGCTGCAAGATAACTTAAAAAAATATTTTCTAAAACAAAAATTTTCTAGGTTACAAAACAGCTCGTACTTGCAATAGCAGCCACAGATCAATGTTATACTAACCTAGAAAATCAACCTAGAAGATTTTTATAGCAATAAATTTTCTAGGTTCAAAAATATAAATAAACCTACACAACCTGAAAACAATGGCTAGCATTTACCGCTCCAAATATTCCCGAATGTCCGCTAGCTGATTTAGAATTAGCTTTAAAAGTAGGCTACTTTCCATTTGCAATGGAAGTTGAAAAACGTAATACTAGCTTGGTTGCTAAAAAAAACTTAATGCCACAATGTAAATTATTAAACTAAAAAATAGAATTTTAAATAATATATACAGTCACAATATATACAATCATAATCAAACAATTTTGGAACAATATGATATTAAAAAATCTACAAGTTTTAACTTTTGGTCTATTTGTAAGCGTGCTAATCAGCACAAATTTATTCAGTATGCAAGTCCCAAGCATAAATAAAAGCCAGAGCATCAATCATCTAATTAAAAAACATCAGCTACCCTACCGCGGCGGCATGATGCGCTATATACCCCCAATGGGCTATTTCTCTCAAGGCCTGCCAAGGGGACGTTTACCTGGTGGTAATAAAGGATTTAAAGATAAATTTGGTAATATCTGGGTTATGGGTCCAAGCCGTACCGCTGGCGAACGTTTTGAGTGGGATGTGCAATTGGCACCAGAAAATAGAGCTCGCCTGAAAACATTGGCAGCTGGCACCGGCACTCACCTAAATGTTAGCCTTAAGGGCAATGTAACGCATTACTAAGCTAGCTTTAGCTTAGTAAAAAAGCCCCTGGAGTAATCCCGGGGGCCTAAATTTTAATTGAAAAAAATTAATTTAAATTACGATTTAGACTCTTCTGCGCCGCCAGCACTTTTAGATCTAACTGTGCCAGTTGCGACAACTTTAGAGCCTTTACGCATTAAATCGCCAAACATAGCTTCTGTTTTAGCCTGCCTGCGGGCCAAAGTCAGCTCTTCAGGAGTGAACGTCTTATGGCGGGCAAACTCATACATGGTAGCAACATGCTTGTCACGAACAGCATGATCATCGATAACATGAAAAGTTGTGCCTTCTGCCCTAATTGGTTCAACAGTTGCTTCACCAGCTAAAGCTTTACTAGCTTCTGCCATAGCAGAGACCAAATTTACATTGGCGATAGTCAAAATTACGATTACAAATAATTTTTTGATAATGTTTTCCATTATTTATTCCTGATTAGCTCGGGTAGCACTTTAATATAAACTACCTTAAATACCCATAAATACTATTAATATAGAACTATTGTAAAACAAATAAGCAAATAATGGAAACGCCCCCTAGCATTAAGATGGTTTTTATTAATCTTTCTTCAAAACTAAATTAAGCCCTATTTGACAGGCGAATCGATCTATTGGATACTTAGAGACATGATCCAGATTCAAAAAATTAACCTAGCCTTTGGCAAACAAACTGTATTTGATAATATTTCACTCCTGATCAACCAAGAGGACAGGATTGGCTTAGTGGGCCGTAACGGCTCAGGTAAAACTACTTTCATGAAATCCATCTTGGAGCCTAAAGTGCTTGACGATGGTATAATTACAATTCAAAAAAATAAAAAATTAGCTTATTTGCCCCAAGAAGTGGTTTTAGAATCAAATCTGTCGATCTTAGAAGAAACGTTTTCCAGCTTCTCAGAGTTGCATAATTTACAGCAAACTGCTAAAGCGCTAGAAGCCGAAATTGATCAAGCTCCTCAAAATCTAGTCCTAGTAGATCGTTATGCTACTATCCAAGAAGAGATTGTAAATCATAATCCTAGCTATTTACTATCTAAAACTAAAAAAATTCTAATGGGGCTGGGATTTGCTGAAAATGTTTTTGAACAACCAGTTAGTAGCTTAAGTGTCGGCTGGAAGATGCGCATTGTTTTAGCTAAATTATTATTACAAGAAGCTGACTTTTATCTATTCGATGAGCCAACTAACCACTTAGATTTAGTTGCCAAAGAATGGTTTTTAGATTTTCTCAAATCGGCCGATTTTGGCTTTGTTTTGATCTGCCACGAACGTTATTTCTTAGATGAACTTTGCGAAAAAATTCTTGATTTAGAGTTTGGCAAAGCCACTTGGTACAATGGTAACTATTCTTATTTTGTCACACAAAAAGAGCATAATGCGCAACTACTAGAAGCAGCTTATGTGCAACAACAAAAAGAGATCAAACAAAAACAAGCGGTGATCGATAAATTTAAAGCTGGTACACGTTCTAGTACTGCGCAAAGTATGATGAAAGCGCTCGATAAAATCGAACGGATTGTAATCCCGCCGTCACTCAAAAATGTACGTTTTAGCTTTCCACCAGTTCAAGCTGCGGGTAGAATCGTAATTAACATCGAAAAATTGTCACAAAAATTTGATACTAAAACTGTTTTTCAAAATGTTTCTTTTGAAATTGAACGCGGTAAAAAAGTAGCTATTATTGCACCTAATGGCGTCGGTAAAACTACCTTATTTAATGTAATTACAGGTGCTTTGCCGATTCAAAATGGCGCCGTAACTTTTGGCCATAATGTGCAATATTCAATTTTTGCTCAAGATCAAAACCAGGCGCTTAATCTGAAACGTTCCATTATTGATAACCTGCATGAGCTTTGTGCTAACGTTCCAGAAGCTAGAATCCGCAGCTTTTTAGGTGCTTTTCTATTTAGTGGTGACGACGTCGAGAAAAAAGTTGGTGTACTCAGTGGCGGTGAAAAAAATCGCTTAGGTATGATCAATGTATTGTTACAAAACGCTAATTTGTTACTACTTGACGAACCTACGAATCACTTAGATATTCCATCTAAAGAAATTTTATTAAAAGCCCTGAAAGAATTTAGCGGCACAGTCCTGTTTGTTTCGCATGATCGTGATTTTATTAACGATCTAGCAACTGACATTGTGGAATTAACACCTAATGGTGTGCACCACTATCAAGGTAACTATGACGCTTATGTTTATTACAGAAAGAGCTTAGAACAAACCCATGCGCCAGCTCAAGATGCTAAAGCGCACGGTTCAAACAGTACGCCAAAAAATCAAGCTAGCAATAGCAATTCAGCTAATCACAGCGCTGATAATTCTAATAATTTAAAGCACTTAGAAGATAAAATTAAAAAACTTGAGCGTCAGATTAGCACTATTAGCAACTCTTTTGCAGACTTAGAATATGGCACTCCCGCATTCGACCAAGCTTTAAGTAAATTAGAGCCATTACAAAAAGAGTTAACTGCAGCTGAACGTGAATGGGAAAAGCTCCAAGCTTAAAGTTAAAAAAACTTCTTTTGATTTCTGATACTTTATACATATTTGTACTCTAAAACTCTCAGGCTTATAATAGATCCAGCTATAAATTTAATTTACTAAAAACTGGATAATCATGAAAAAAACAAACCCAACCACAGCATCAAATGCCATTCGTCCGCAATATATTTTAGATCAAACTGGCAACAAAACAGCTGTTATCTTAGATATTGTTACATTTGAAAATATACTAGAGGCGCTAGAAGATAATTATCTAGCAAAAATCGGTACACAAATCTTAGCTACTGAAGATAGCTATACCGACCTTGATGAATTAGCAGCTAAACGATAATTTAGCTAACTTGCCAGATTAATCAAAATTTCTGCTATAGTAACTGTGTAAGAAGCCACACAATATTTATCAGTTACTATAGGAGAGTATTGGTGAAGCCCCAAAATAATAATAATAATTTAGCTAAAATCACTACTGCGCTACTACGCGAGAAATTAGTCGAATTTTTAGTTTATCTAGATGTCGAAAAAAACTTATCTAAGCATACTTATCGCGCTTATCAAAGTGATCTAGAGCAGCTATTAGAATTTTGGGAACAAACTAATCAAGCCAAAAAATTTGAATTAAATTTAAAACAAGCCCTGGAACTATTCTTAGTGCACATGTTCAATAAAAAAATCGATAAAAATTCGATTAGCCGTAAAATATCTTGCTTTAAATCTTTTGAAAAATTCTTACAAGCTCAAGATATTAAATTAAATATAAATTTAACTAGACCAAAATTAAACAAAAAATTACCGATCTATTTAACTCCCCAAGAGATTAATGAACCATTAGATCGGCTGATGGCTGGGCAAAAGTTTGATAGTCAGGCGCCACTAAGAGATCTAGCGATTTTGGAATTATTATATGCTACTGGCATGCGCTGTTCTGAGCTAACTAGTATAAAATTGTCTATGCTAGAGCTAAGCCAAAAAACCATTCGCGTAATCGGTAAAGGCAATAAAGAGCGAATAGTGCTGTTTGGCGAGAAAGCTAAGTTTAGTCTGGAAAATTATCTAAAAACTGAACGGCCTAAAACTACCCGCAAAGATGCTTATTTATTTATTAATCCTGAAAGATTGCCATTAGCACCGCGCACCATTCAAAGAATTGTTGAACGTTTTCGCAAATTATTAAAAATCCCTAGGCCAATTACACCCCATAAATTACGCCACTCATTTGCTACACACATGTTAAATTCGGGTGCTGATTTACGAGTAGTGCAAGAATTATTGGGGCATAAGAGTTTGAGCAGCACTGAAAAATATACCCATTTAACTACTACAGAATTAGCCGAGATGTGCCAAAATTTACACCCAATTAACCATATGGTGACCGATCAAGAGTAAATTAAAATTAAATTCTTAAAAACTTTTGTATATTAAGAACAGTTGCGCAAAACCATATAATTTAAAAATAATTTAAAAACTAAAAATAAATCTAGAACCTAAGAATTAATAAATTATGCTAACAAATTCGGCTGATAAACAGATAGACCAAAAATTAGATTTTTTATTACTAGGCGTGGCCATAATTTTTACGCTAATATTTTTGCGTTTATTTTATTTGCAAATTTACTCGCATAGCGAATTGGCTAATCTCAGTCAGCGTAATTCTTCCAGATTGCAACAGATTTACTCATTGCGCGGCAATATTTTAGACCAAAATGGTAAATTATTAGCAACTAACCGACCAGTTAAAAATCTATGCTGGCTCGGCACAGGTAAAAAAAAATTAACTCCTGAGCAAGAATTTCAAATTACGCAATTAACTAAAATTACGGGGCTAGAATTCAATTTAGAGTTAATTAAAAAAACTGAACGCTACAGTCGCGAACTTAAATTAATGGAAGATTTACCATTTGCACAGTTGGGCAAACTAGAAGAATATTTCGCTAGTGACCCGAATATTTATATCGAAACAACTTTTACCAGGTTTTACCCCTACGATAATTTAGCCGCTCATGTTGTAGGCTATTTAGGCGCCATAAATTTTGAAAAACTGGGCAAGATGGGCCTCGAAAAAATGTTTGAACAAGATCTACAAGGGCAACCTGGCAAACGCTTAGCGCTAGTTAATGCAGTTGGTCGTCAAGTATCACAAGTCGAATTACTTCAAGCCATTCGCGGTAAAACATTAGAAACTACCATTGATTTACATCTACAAAAATTAGCCGAAGAAACTTTTCCAGCTGAATATCGTGGCGCGATGCTAATTATGGATCCTAGCGACGGTGCACTAAAAACTATTTTTTCGCGACCAACCTTTTCGCCAGAAATATTTTTAAAGCCATTATCAGCCCAAACTTGGCAAGAATTGCAAACCACTAAGCCTTTTATTAATCGTGCTTTCGGTGCATCATATCCACCAGCTTCGATTTTCAAACTAGTCAGCATGGCAGCAGCCCTAGAAACAAATTTAATTCAACCTGATGGCAAACTGTATTGCATGGGCTATACTACCTTCGCCAATCGCAAATACCACTGTCATGAAAATGAACATGGTCATGGCATGTTAACCACCAGAGAGGCCATTGCACAATCTTGCAACATTCCGTTTTACCAAATCGCCCGCCAAATTTCGATCGATAAATTAGCTGAATATGCGCATAAATTTGGACTTGGCGAGCCTACTGGCATTATTTTTCCGGAACAAGTTGGCCTAATTCCGACACGTGCTTGGAAAAAAAGTGTTAAGCATGAGCCCTGGTGGCCCGGTGAAACCCTATCTGCAGTCATCGGCCAAAGTTATTTATTGGTTACGCCAATTCAATTAATTCGCATGATCGCCAGCATTTTTCAAGGCTATTTAGTGAAACCCAGATTTTTACAATCTGAAGCGATCGAAAAAATTCCACTAGCTATCAAACCAGAGACCCTTAAATTCTTACGAGAAGGCATGATCTTAGCCGCACAGGAAGGCACAGCTAAGCGTTTAAATAATATTACCGACCTCACAATTACCGCCAAGACCGGGACCGCTCAAACTAAATCAATTATAAACCGCGCTAAACACATTGAAGGTACAGCGCGTCATCATGTCTGGTTTGTTTGTCACGTACAATACATGGATCAAACACCCCTAATAGTAGTAATTTTAATTGAAAATACTCGTGAAGGCACACAATTAGCGACCGCTACTGCCCGTAATTTTTTAATTAAATATCGTGATATGTGCCGCGATAGAAAACAGGGTAAAAGCTTCGAAGAATATTTAAAACCAACCAATTTGCAATACCCAAACAGTACCGTTGATAGTAAAATATCCCAAAAAATAATTTAAGTAATAGTTAGCTGCGATCATCAGAATCGCTACTTGGTGATAACAATCTCGAGCCATGACTAGAAATTGTACAATTAGAATCACTTGAATCAGTTGCGCCAAAAGAATCAGTCGAGGCCGCAGATCTACCTGAACTAGAACCTGTGGTATGGCTGGCACTAGAAAAACTCTGAATTGTTTCACGATGTTTATATTCAGGCCAAATTTTCATATATCGTGGTATTAATGGCACTATTGGTGCCACTGGTGCTACTGATATTAACTCTTGCAGTTCCTCATGCAATTCCTCAACCTGTGTCACATATAACTTTTGTAATAGCATGTAATTTTGCTTGATCCGAGAAAATTTCACCCGCGCAGCTAATAATTCCGCTACAATGCCATGCGAATCTATGGGCGAAAATTCAGGTAATCTAACAGGCAATCTACTAGCTGCTTTACGCTCAAAACTACTTTCAGCT
Source organism: bacterium (assembly GCA_947481115.1). Classification (GTDB taxonomy): domain Bacteria; phylum Babelota; class Babeliae; order Babelales; family JABDEC01; genus CANKVQ01. Next base: position 6,484 of record CANKEI010000026.1, on the reverse strand, counting down.
TGTGCTGCGCTTAACCTGCGACTTGGTAACACCGTTAGCGCATCTAGACTTAAACAACATACGCTTAATAAAAGACTTACAGTACATAAAAATTTATACATAACTAGACTCTCCCTAATAGATTTTACCTAAAAAAATAGCACCGTTTAACACAGTGCTATTTTATATAAAAAATTATATATAATATATAATTTTGTTACTTGATTGATTTAGTATAAACATTAACATGTTTAGCTAAACGACCAACTTTGCGCGCAGTCGCATTAGGATGCAAAACTTTACGCTTCGCACGCGCTAATTGTGACTCTGCCGCTACAAATAATTTTTTAACAGTATCTGCTGCTTCTTTATTTTCGATAGCTGCGAGAACTTTTTTAACTGCTGTTTTAAGTGCAGAACTACGAGCCAAATTGATCACGCGCCTTTTTTTATCTTGGCGGTCACGTTTCTGGGCCGATTTAATATTTGCCATTTAAATCCCTACTTATACGATTTTTTTAACTTTACCAGCTTTAACACATTTGGCACATACTGAACCAGCATGTACACGGTTGCCCCCATCTGCGCAAAGCGTAAATCGCATTCTATGCACATTTGGGTATACCCAGCGTTTAACTTTGTTATTTGCGTGACTTACTAGGTTAGCCACTCTCGGACGTTTATCGCAAACGACGCAAATCCTTGCCATTTTTCGGTATACCTCTACAGAATTGAAGCATTTTGAAGATTCGAATTAATACTTAGATATGGTACTAAAATCTGAGCTTTTTTTCAAATTAATTAATTAATATATCTACACATTTGGATTACCAGGGGTGCTGAACCTGCTAAAATTTGTTGTTGCCCGCCCCAACTATGGGGTAAATGAACCTGGTGGAACGCTTTTTGGGCCTCTAAAACTAATAATTCCCCCGCCGCAAAATCCCAGTGATATAATCCCTGATAAGCTACTAAATCGATCCAACCCATAGCCGCATAGGCCAAATCTAAAGCTGCACTACCAAATTTACGTAATAGAACACCCTCTAATTCTAGGTTCAATAAATAAATGTCTTTGATATTAGTAGTGATTAAGCGATTGTGAAAAATATTATCTGGGTGATCGGAATTATTTAGATTATCTGATTTAACTGTAACTCGCTGGTGATTGTAATAGACCCCTTGGCCTGAAATAGCATAAAAAAAATCCTGGCATACTGGATCATAAATTACACCCAAAACAGTTTTTTGGCTTTGAACTAGCGCTATAGAGATCGCAAAATGGGGAATCCCACGCCGAAAGTTATTAGTTCCATCTAAAGGATCGATCACCCAACAGTATTCTGCTGGGTGATCGATCTGTAATGTTTGCAAATTAGCTAATTCTTCAGAAATTATTCGCGCCTGAGGCAACAATTTAGTCAGCCCCGCAATTAAGATTTCCTGGCTAGCTAGATCAGCTGCAGTCACAAAATCACCAAGTGATTTCTCACGTTGCTGAAAATCATGCCGAAAGTAACCCATAATCGCTTGGCCCGCCGATCGGACTAACGGCTCCATCTGCTTAACTAAATCTGGCAAAATCACACCACAACTCGCGTAATAATTTAAAATACCTAAATATTAAATCGCAGATCTTCTCTAGGCGTAATTCCCAGTAGTTCATAAATTTCAGCCGCATAGAGCGTTTCTTTTTCTAATAACGCTTGTGACAACAAATCTAATTTATCACGATTAGCCGTAATCAACTGATTAGCATGCGCCAAACACTGATCCATAATTACTAGTACTTCAGCATCAATCAGTTCCGCAGTTTTTTCTGAGAACTCAAATTCGCCATGATTTCTACGGCCATAAATCACATTGCCTAATTTCTCAGACATGCCATAGAGACAAACCATGTTGCGTACAATTTCAGTGGCAGTTCTAAAGTCACTATAAGCACCAGTTGTTAAATCATTAAACACAATTTGCTCTGCTACACGACCACCTAAGCACATCGCTACTTTAGCTAAAAACTCTTGCTTGGTCGCATTATGTTTTTCACCAACTGGTAATGAATGTGTTACGCCTAGGGCTCGTCCCCGCGGAATAATCGTTACTTTATGCAATGGATCACTAACTTCTGGTAATAACAAGGCTACTAAAGCATGTCCTGCTTCGTGAACCGCGGTAATTTTGCGATCATTTTCAGTCAGGATAATCGATTTATTTTCTTTGCCCAAAGTTACTTTATCGCGAGCTTCTTCTAAATCGTTTAAATTTATATCTGTCTGGTCAGTTTTAGAAGCTATTAAAGCCGCTTCATTAATCAAATTAGCTAGATCAGCACCGGAAAACCCTGGCGTACCACGAGCAATTTTTTGTAAATCTACCTCTGGCGACATTTTAACTTTAGCAGCATGTAATTTTAAAATCTGTTCACGACTTTTTAAATCTGGATATGGCACTTCTACGCGACGATCAAAACGACCAGGTCTTAACAATGCTTTATCTAGCACATCTGGGCGATTAGTTGCTGCGATTACAATCACTGGATCTTTAGTAGTTTCAAAACCATCCATCTCAGTTAATAGCTGATTTAAAGTTTGTTCGCGTTCATCATGACCGCCACCCATGCCACTGCCACGATGACGACCAACAGCATCGATCTCATCAATAAAAATAATGCATGGTGCTTTTTTACGGGCCTGTTCAAATAGATCACGAACACGTGCTGCACCAACACCCACAAATACTTCAATGAAATCTGAACCACTGATACTAAAAAATGGACAATTAGCTTCGCCAGCTACTGCACGTGCTAATAAGGTCTTACCATTACCAGGCTCACCAATTAATAATACGCCACGCGATATTTTAGCACCTAAGCGCTGATATTTGGCTGGGTATCTTAAGAAGTCTACGACGTCGTATAATTCTTCTTTAGCTTCTTGAGCGCCAGCTACGGAATTAAAATTATCTTTAATGGTCGAAGGCATAAATAACTTAGCACGGCTTTTACCCATCGAGAAAATACCGCCAGCACCACCACCAGAACCATTTTTAGATTTTTGTGTGAAATACCAAATTAGACCTGGTACGACAGTCGTCAATAACATAACTAGGAACATAATGTACCAGAAGCTCATGCTATTCGCTGGTTCTTCAACATTAATTTCGACATTATGTTTTTTTAATAATTCCCAATTTGTCGGTGTTTCAACAATCACCGTCACAAAATGTGCCCCATCTTTAAATTCACCGGAAATTTCAGCCCCATCTACACGAACCGATTTAACCTTATTTTGCTCTACTTGTTCAATAAATTTAGAGTATGGTATTTGTGTTACACCCTTAGTTAAATCACCAAGCTTAGTTAATAAAGCTAAACACAATACAAAAAATAATACTGCTAAAACCAGATTGCGCGGGCCACCAGGATTACCACCTTTGTTACCATTACCAAATAGCTTTTGTTTAAATTTTTTCATAGATATCTAGAACTTTCATCAAATAAATTAAATAACTATTTTTTAAATATTTCTAAAGTATAGCCTATATAAAGGGAATTTCCATATAGACTGGCGACCAATTTGGAAAACTCCAATGTTCGCCAGCAGGAGTTAAATACTGGGTCTTGTTAGTTAAACAGTTATATAACCCTATACGTGATTGGTTATTAAATTCATCTGAATAAATAATGTAATTACCACATGGTGACCAATTGCAATTATCTTTATCACCTTTACTAAAAGTTAATTGCTTATGGTTATTAACTAAACCATTTTGCTGTAACTGGCAAACAAATATTTGTTGCACTCCGTCAACTTTTTTACAATAAATAATTTTTTGGGTAACTGCACAGTAGTCTGGCGATACGGCATATTTATGATCAGTAATATAATCTAAGTCACTCGTACGTAAATCATAAATTGCAATTCTAGGCATATTTTTATGATTAATCGCGCAAAATAAAATTCTGTTATTATCCATAAATTTAGGCGATAACGCATCAATATCTGGGCCAGTTAGTGATTCGAATTGCGCTTTGTGATTTTGGTACTTATAGCTACACAACCGTTCTTTACCCTGCCATGATAACGTTAAAGCAATTTTACCATCTTGCGCAAAAGCAGGCGTTAAATTTAAGCCATCGAAATCAGCAACAATTTTATTTTTGTACGCGCTATCTAAAGACATTAATCTGACGTTACGCACCGTTTGTTGCGCGTAATACAAGACTGGTTTAGTAGCATGCCACCGAGGCGCAAAATTGGCAGTCGGTGCTGAAACAATCTGCTTATGCTGATGTGCAACGCTAGAATTTAAACCATCAGTCACATGTAAAGCATAAATTTGCTGACCAAATTTACCATTCGGTTTTTTGTATCGCTTACAAGCCGCGATTACCGTTTTAAAACAGCCCACTGTGCCAGTTAGCTCAAGCCAAACTTGCTGCGCTAATTCATGCGCCACCGCTTTTAATTTTAAATTATGGTAATAGACTTTTTTACCAGCTAACATCTTAGCGTTTACAGTATCGTATAAACGCCACTCTATTTCAGACTTATCTGCACTATTAAAGTTCAAAAAAATCGCTAACGGAAATTGCTGCTGACTTAATTTTTTTAACTCACTGACGCTAGTAATTTCGGGATGCCCTTCTTGCACCTGAATGCTAAATTGGCCACTTAGTTCTAAATCACGCGAAACCTGATCGGTTAAACGACTCATGCGCTCATCTAGTTTACCGAGTGAGATAATCATTAATGGCATCTGCGCCGCTTGATTGGCTGTATTTACAGTTAAATTAAAATTATTACTAGTGTTATTACTAGTTGCGCTAAATAAATTATTAAAATTACCAATTAAACAACTTACTAAAAGACTGGAAACTAAAATTATTTGTAATAGCTTGGACATTAGACTACCCCTTGGCTGTGTAATTATCTGTAAGATATAGATTTAATGCGCTTAGGTTAGCATAATTTAGAATTTTTGCAGCTGTATAAAAATTTTACCACGTCTTCCACCAACCGGCAGGTCGCCAGTCTGAGGTGCCATAAAGGCCCATTTCAAGATTTCTCATGCATTTTGCTGTAAATGCTGCTTTTGCAGCAGCCTTATCAGCCGCTCTAAGCTTAGCCATAGCACTTTCTTTTGGCACTTTGACCACACTAACAATTCTCCTACTTAATTGCTCACTATCAACACTAACCGCAGCCAAGAATTCAGCCGCTGCTTTTGCTTTTTGACGATTTTTTAATGCTAAATTTGCTTTAGCATAACGCAATGCTGACGCAGGAATTGTTTCAAGATTATAGCTCAAACTAATAGTAGGTTGACCAGTTGAACAATCTAGATCTGCTTCGATCATATTTTGAATATGATCAGCCGCCGCCATAGTAGCGTAATAAATCATATTCGCAATTTCTTGCGAGTTTATTGCATCTTCTTCGTCGCCATGCTTGCTCTCAAGGGCACCACCTTCATGATTTGGCATTGGAAAATCTTTTAATAACCCCAATGTTTGTTGCGTTAAATCTTTATGATTCATGCCGGCCATCAACAAACTATCTACTAGGGGTGCATTGTTATTTAAGATCGCTAAATCTAAAATAGAGAACTCTTCTGATGGAATACCAGTAGCTCTAAATCCACTCACGATTTCTTGGCCAAAATTTATCACAAATTTATAAGCTATTAAATCATCAACATTTACAGATTTTGCAGCAATCATCATTTCGAGATCACCAAATACCTTTTCAATTTGCTTGCTGTATCCTGATGTCAAAGCACGCACAATTGTAGGCTTATTTCTCAATTTCTCTGGTATAGCTAAAATCAAATGATGAGTCCTGTATGCTTCCGGAATTTCAGCACCAGCTGCAATCAATTCTCTAACAATATCAAGAAGACCCACATCAGCAGCATAAAAAAGAACAGTATCGCCATAATTATTTTTAGCTTCTACATCAGCACCAGCCGCAAGCAATTCTCTAACAATATCTAAATGACCCCTACTAGCAGCATAAAAAAGAACAGTATCGCCATAATTATCTTTAGCTTCTACATCAGCACCAGCCGCAAGCAATTCTCTAACAATATCTAAATGACCCATACTAGCAGCATAAAAAAGAACAGTACGGCCATTATGATCTTTAGCTTCTACATTAGCACCAGCCGCAAGCAACGCTCTAACAACATCTAAAAAACCATTGGCAGCAGCGGAGTTTAAGCTAATTACTTTAGCCTTAGACTTATTATAAAGAGCCTTAGCGACCATGGCTGCTAACGCTATGCCTAGGACCGCTGGGGCTGCTTCACTTAACCTAATATTAGTTAGTTTATCAATAGCCTTACCGATACTGTCCATGCCATTAATTGACCATGAACTTAGACTTATACTAACCAATAAAAATACTGGTAAGATTTTAGATAAAATTCGATTATTTTTAGTTTGATTATTCATGATATAACTCTCCATTATTTATTTAATGTATTTGCTTAAAACTACCTATTT
>CANKEI010000025.1 GCA_947481115.1 bacterium | reverse complement strand
TTTACTTATTTTTTAAAATTTTTGCAAAACTCTTGTTTTTTGATATTTGAAATTGTTACCATGAGATCAAGTATAAAAGTTAGATATAATTAAAAATTATAGTTAATAATTGGGGGTTTTTGATGTTAAAAAATATAATTTTTTCAAAAGTAAGTTTTTCAGGCTCAAGTAGTTTTACTGATTTAAGCTGTAAAGCAATAGTATTAGTACTATTGTTAGCATCAGCTAGTAGTGATTTACTAGCGCACAAACAGGCAGACTATATGCCGTCAGTAGCAATTATAGACTCTAGTACTGCTAGTGCGGCTGATAAAGCTGTTGCCATAGCTAATATTAGGACGCTGTTTGCAGCTGATAAAGCTAGTAATATGTTAGTGATAAATTATTTAGTCAAAGCTTTAGCCAAGCAAGTTCCAGCCAGTTTTTCAGATAAAGCTGCTAAAATAGTAGCTATCGAAGCTGTATTAAGTGCAGTCCCCGCAGCGCCAACACCAGCGGCAGCAGCAAAAAGTTCAGTCCCCGCAGCTCCAGCAGGAGCAGCGCCAAGGGTTCCGGTAGCGCCAACAGGTAGTGGTGTGCCCAAAGCTCCAGCAGGAGCAGCGCCAAGGGTTCCGGTAGCGCCAACAGGTAGTGGTGTGCCCAAAGCTCCAGGAGCAGGAGCAGCGCCAAGGGTTCCGGTAGCGCCAACAGGTAGTGGCTCAGGTGGTGGTGGATCAGCAAGCGCAGCTCCAGCAGCAGCAGCTCCAGCCTCAAGTTTAGGTGTGACAGTTGATGAGTTAAATTCAGATGGTGTAGAAACTGGTGCGCAGGTTACATTATCAAGTGGAATAGCATGGGTTGACAATGCCTTGAGGGCAGCAGTAGCTGAAAAACCAGGTATTATTAATTCCATTGTTATGGAATGGGTAGCAACTACAGCTGGTAAAGCTAAAGTAGTTGAGTTAGAAAATCTTAAAATTACTCCAAAAGGTTTCGCAATACTTTTAAAAAGATTGAAATCTCCATCGCCTCTGCCACCAGGATTTTTGGAGCGTGAAGAGTTAAAATATTCAACTTCAGAAACAATTAAAGCAGCATTTAGTGCTGCTGCAACTGGAACGAGTAGTAGTGGTGCTAGCGCAGCAAGCGGCTTAGGTGGTGGTGGCGCTACAACAGATGGATCAGGATCTACGGGCCCAGTTCAATATTTTGAAGATTTATCAAAAATAACCAGAGATAAGCTAAAAGCTGACATAGAATCAGAAATTAAAGCTAAAGATGCTAGTGCTATGCCAATGCCCAAAGAAGTGCTTCTATTGGCACGTCAAAAAGCCTTAGATGCTGGTTTAATTACTGATATTACAGCTAAGCCAAAAGTTGTTGTATCACCAGCTGCAGGTGAATCAGGTAGCAGTGGTGGATCAACAAGCGCAGCACCAAAAACTGCTGCAGAATTGGTAGCAGAGCAAGTCGAACAAGACTTAACTGAACTTCTAGCAGCTTTTATAGATTCAGCGGCCATCGAAAAAACTGAGAAATTAGCACCAGACTCTAATGCAGCTAAAAGATTAAGCAACTTAATTGATACTTATGCTACTGGTAAAGATGAGCGTTTAAATAAAAAATTAGGTTCGAATACATTTACATATGGCGCTATTAGAAGTTGGAATAGGCGTCATAAATCGCCATCCCCTGAGGAAAGTGCAGCATCGTCAACTAGCCCTAGTCCTACATCAACTTTTTCAGGTGCAGCAGCAGCAAGTACAGATCCAGCTATGGCCGCTCCAGTAGCATCCAAAGATGGTGGTAGTATGTCATTAAAACAACGGGATGCTAAAATTAAAGATTTAGAACGTCAAAAAGCTATCTTAGACGCTATAGTAGCAGGTGGTAAAGCCTTAACTAGGGCACAAGTAGGTCGATTAGCATCGATAGAGACAGTCTTAAGTACTTTAAAGAGTAGTTAGGGTGGTCTTTGATTAGAATATTTAATGGGATTTAAATTAGCAGTATTTGTCAGTTAATTTGGAGAAAGTCAAGATGGTAGTAAATCGCAGTGCTAGCTTAAAATTATTAGTGTTAGGCTTATTGCTATCTATTAGTACAACTGTACTAGCGCACAAATATATAGATTATGTGCCGTCAGTAGCAATTATAGACTCTAGTACTGCTAGTGCGGCTGATAAAGCTGCTGCCATAGCTAATATTAGGACGCTGTTTGCAGCTGATAAAGCTAGTAATATGTTAGTGATAAATTATTTAGTCAAAGCTTTAACCAAGCTAGCTCCAGCCAGTTTTTCAGATAAAGCTGCTAAAATAGTAGCGATAGATGCAGCTCTAGCAGCTATAGAATCGTCAGGAGCAGCTACTGGTACTGATTGGGTTAATCGTGTCCTGGATAATGTGATAACTAATAATCCAGATGTTGCATCTAATAAAATTACGGAAAATTTTAGAGCTTGGTTAGCCACGCCTGGTGGACAAGCTGATATTGCTAAATTACAAGATAGAAAAATTACCCCAGTAGGTTTTGTATTAATGTTAAGTATTTTAAAAGTTGGTGGTACTAAGCCTGACGCTTGGGTAGATCGTGAGAGTCAGAAATATGTAGCATCTATCGCAATTAAAGATTTTGTTGGTGGATCCGGATCAGGTGGTGCTTCAGGTGGCGGTGGCGGTAGTGCTACGCCTAGAGTTAGGCATTTTAAAGATCTAAACGGTTTGGAACGCATGCGCATTAAAAGCGATATAGCTGAAAAAAATCCTGCAATCATAGATAATGATAAAGAAGTTGAGCGCTTAGCGCAAGAATTTGCCTTGGCTCAAGGTTTAATTGAAGAGATAATTTTTGAAGCAGCAGCTAGTTCAGGTAGTGGTGGAGGTGGATCTGGATCAGGTGGTGGAGCCGCAGCTCCAGTGTCAAGTGTGGCGGAGCAGGCAGCAGAAGCTGCTAGAGTTAGAGCTGCTAAAGCAGCCGCTGGTGAGCCAACTGGTACATCTAAAGGTACAGCATCTAGTGCAGGCCCAAAGCCAATAGAATCAGCAGCAGATGCAGAAGAATATATCAAAACTAAACTTGCAGAAATTCGAAATAAGGCTGTAATAGAAGCTGAAAAAAGAATTCCAAAAAAATCTAAGAGTGTTGATTGGGATGATGATGATGATTTAGAAGAAGATCAAGAAGAAAATTTGATCGATAGCTTAATAGTGGCGCAATTGAAAAAAGAAGTTATAGATGGGCAAAATTTGCAAGACTATCTGAGCGGATTAATTGATAAGTATTCAGAATCGTTTGATTTTTATACAAAAATAGCAATAAGGCAGAGATCTATCCGACCACATAGTCAGTGGGCATGGTATAAATCTAAATCGGCACCAGCAGCGGCAGCAGCGCCAACACCTTCAGTAACTCCTCCTCCAGCAGCAGCGCCAGCCCCAGCAGCAGCGCCAGCCCCAGCAGCCAGTGCGGCCGGCAGTCCAGATGGATCAGGTCCAACAGGTCCTGTGCCAATGGCCAGTGCAGCTCCAACAGGTATGCCAACACCCACAGCAACGCCAGCAACAGCAGCTCCAGCAGCAGCCAGTGCAACTAGTGGCGGTAGTGGATCAGGTGGTTCGGCAAGTGTAGCAACAGATATATTAACATCTAAAGAAATAGCTGAAATAGCAGCACTTCAAGGTATTAAATTGACACAATTACGATCTGTAGTAGATGCTCAATTGACAACAGAATCGAGAAAAATCAGAAATAAAGATGAACAATTAATTGCTCGATTAACTGAAAAATTACGACTTATATCTGAAAAATTGGGGCACTAAAAAATTATATGATCGAATGATTTGGTATAATTAATTAACTATAATTTAATAATAAATAGTCAAGTTAAATATTTATTATTTGGAGGTTTAATATGTTGAAAAAAATATTTGCGTTAAGTTTATTGTGTGCAATTAATGCGAACATGTTTGCCATTGATACAGCGGAACTCGATGCGCTTAGCCCTGCACAAAGAAGATTGCGTAAAATGCACAACGAGACAGAAAGAGCTGAGCGAGAAGCTAAGCCACGCGGTGTTTTCTCACGTGATGATGCTAGTCGGATTGCTGTATTATTAAGTGAACTTGAACATTTAAATTTATTAGAGTCGATGGCGTCTGCGGCAGCGCCTAGTCCCGATGGTTCTAGGTCAGATGGTTCTGGGGAAGAATCAGATGGTGCTTATGTATTGACGGCTGAGGAACGTGCTAGATTAGATAAAATCACTAGCCAAGTTAAGTTAAAATTAGAACGAGCAGCAGTTGAGCGTAAATTAAAGATTGAACTAGATAAGCCAGCTCGACATAAAGATCAAAATTTAATTGCTAAATTAAGCGCTGAAATTGTATATATCGATGCTAAGTTAGCAGTTGCTGGTAGAGATGTATATGGCGCTAAAAGTTAAAATTAAAACAGACTTTTATTAGTTTTAATTTAATTAATTTTAGATATTTTAATGGGGTCGCTGGAAATAGCGGCCCCATGTTGGGCTTCGGCATGCAAATCTAGATCTTCTAAAGAGAGATAGCGATGGTGCTGGAAAATAATCTGCGCTAAGGTAGTTTTACCAGATTGGCGTGGTCCCAAAATTGCAATTACCGGAAAATATTTTGCACTCTCTAAAATTTTACTAGTGGCAGCACGTTGAAAAATTACCATATAAATTTTCTCGGGTTACTTAATCACAAAATTAATAATCTTGTTAGGCACAAAGATAATTTTTACAATCTGCTGCTGCCCTAACCATTTGTCAATTAAGCTTTGGGCTAAATGTTCTACAGTTAATTGTGTGCTATTAATTGGGACAGTTAAGCGGCCCCGGAGTTTGCCATTGATCTGGACAATTACTTCGGCTTGGTTTTCGATAGTTAGTGTTGGATCAAAAGTTGGCCAGGTGCAATTATCGAGTGACTTGTTAAGCAATTGCTCTAAGAGTTCGCTCGCAAAATGGGGTGCCATAGTACTAATTAAAATTAACAGTTTTTCTAAGCTAGTTTTACTAATTTGCAAATTATGTTCTTGGATATAATTTAGCCATTCCATATAAGCCGAAATTGCCGTATTAGGCTTGAAATTATTTAAACGCTCTTGAAAATTTCTAATTAATTTGTGCGTAGCTCTAAGTGACTGCTCAATTTCTTGTGATTCCAAAACTAAATTTTTAGGATCAGTGAAAAAGTTCCACAATCTTTGCAAGAAACGCTTTAGTCCTTCTAGGCCAGCATCTTGCCATTCACAATCTAATTCTGGGGGACCCATAAATAAAATATACAGGCGTAGCGCATCAGAGCCAACAGCTTGTACAATCTCATCTGGATTAACTACGTTGCCTTTAGATTTAGACATTTTTTCAACTAAGCCAGATTTTTCGGAAAGTTTGCAAACCATGCCCTGATTAAATAGTTGAGTAAATGGTTCATTAAATTCTAAATATTTTAGATCATGCAAAACTTTAATATAAAATCTGGCATACAATAAATGTAAAATCGCATGTTCAATACCGCCGACATAGAGATCAACTGGTAACCAGAATTTTAGATCTTGTGGATCAAATGGTCGATCGGTTAAAGCTGGATTAGGATATCTTAAAAAATACCAGCAAGAGCCAGCCCATTGTGGCATAGTATTAGTTTCACGTTTAGCCGGCCCGGTACACTTAGGACAACTAGTGTTAACCCAGTCCGTAATGGCCGCTAATGGCGATTCGCCAGTGCCAGTAGGCTGATATTGGTCGACTTCAGGTAATCTAATGGGTAGTTGATCTTCGGGTACTGGAACTACGCCACAAGTAGCGCAGTGTACTAGTGGAATTGGTTCACCCCAATATCTTTGGCGTGAAAAAACCCAATCGCGTAATCTATATGAAACTTTTTTGGTAGCATAATTTTTACGCTCACAATAAGCCATAATCTCAGTACGACAAGCGCTAGCCCGTTGACCGGCAAATTCAGCTGGTGCTAATAAGATGCCAGTTTGCATATCAGAAAAACAGATTTCTAAGTTTTTAACTTGTTGCTGTAATTGTAAGTCTTCTGGTTTTAAAATTTCTGGTACTAAAGCTACTTTTAATGGAATATGATATTTTTTAGCAAAGGCAAAATCACGTGGATCATGTGCAGAACATTTCACGATGCCGGTACCATAATCAGCAATCGCAAAACTGGCTACCCAGATTGGTAAATTTTCACCAGAAATTGGATCTTCTAGGTAACGGCCCGTAAAAATACCAGAAATATTTTTATCGAGAGTATTATTTTTATTTATATTTTTATCTGGTTGATCGAAAACTTGTTTGTCTGCGAGATATTTATCACGTGCGCGTTCAGCTATAATTTTTTCACAAAATTCTAAGATTTCAGCTTGGTTTGAAATACCAGTTGTTAAAGTTTTTAGTAATTTATGATCAGGTGCTATTACGACAAAGCTGTCTGCTGCGAATGCTTCAAAATGGGCACTAAAAGTTTGAAGATCTAAATCTAGATCCTGCACTTTTGCAGAAAATAATAGACCTTCACTTTTGCCAATCCAGTTACGTTGCATAGTTTTAACGTTCTCGGGCCAGTGGGGTAAATTATCTAAGCCGGTTAATAATTGCTCAGCGTAATCTGTAATTTTTAAGATCCATTGGCGGACATTTTTTTGCATAGTTAATGTGCCGCAGCGCTCACAGTTACCGTTGACGACTTCTTCATTGGCTAAACCAGTTAAACAAGATGGACACCAGTTAATGGCCGCAAAATCTTCATAAGCTAAGCCGGCGTTAAACATCTGCAAGAAGATCCACTGCGTCCATTTATAATATTCTGGATCAGTAGTGTCGAGCTCTTTATCCCAGTTATAGATCGCGCCAGTAGCCTGAAGCTGTGTTTTAAAGTTGGCTATATTACTGGCCGTGCTAATTTTGGGCTGAATATTTTTCTTGATCGCGTCATTTTCGGCTGGTAAGCCAAAAGCATCCCAGCCCATGGGGTGCAATAAATTATAACCTTCTAATAATTTTATACGGGCATAGACGTCTGACAAAACATAGCCCCGCCAATGGCCGACATGTAAACCAGCACCCGAAGGGTATGGGAACATATCTAAACAATAATATTTTTTAGTTTTATCAGTTAATTGGTAACTATAGATGGGATTATTTTTAGCCCAGATAGTTTGCCATTTCTTTTCGATTTCATGCACTAGATAGTTGGTCATGATTAGCTTAGTCTCGCAAAATAAGTTTAAATATTTTTTTTAAGTGCTTTAATCTGTTCAATGCTCAAATCAGTTAATTCAGCAATCACAGCAATATCTGTGCCAGCATGCAGCATTTTTTGGGCTATTTCAATTTTTACCTCAATTATACCCCCTTGCCTGCCAGCTGCTTTACCATCTTCGATAGCAGTTTCAATTTGGCTGACTTGGGAGCGTACCTGGGAGCTAATTGTTTGCTAAGGGTCAGGGCGCTATAATATTGTGCGCGCGCAGCATAATCTGCTTCTCTTACAACTTGCATCTCAACGATGTACTGATGACCATTTTGATCAGTGCAGCGTACATCTACGATCGAATATTTGATGGAGATATTATCTGGGACATTGGCAGGATCATTAATTACGACATTGACAATTTGGGCTGTTTCAGCGCGCTCTAAAACACTATTCAAGAAACTAATTAAGATGTTTTTATGCGCCATGTTACCAAATAGTTTTTTAAAGGCAACATCACTCTTAGGGTCCAAATAGATCATAGTTTGTTCCTGCAAATTTTATAGTTTAATTTTTTATGGTTCGATACTTTTTCTCGCTAAAGCTTCGAAAACACTCACCACGAACGTGTCCGACCCCTTGATCCAACTCGGGATAAACTGCACCTTGCGCGAAGCCTAGAACGTGTCGAGAAGAATATCATATTTTTAGATTACCAGAATTTTTGCAATTAGATCAATTTATAACGTTACTAAATATTCCAGCGCGGGTCGCAAATATTTTTGAATTTCATCGAAAAATAATAGCGTATTGCCAGGTTGCAACTATTTTTGGAGTAGTTCAGATAGCTGTAAAGTGATTCGTGAAATATCTAAATATTGTGCTAAAATTTTACGGGCAGCTAGATTAGATTCCAGGTTTATTTCGATAAAGTTAGTAAAAGTTTGACCTAGTACGCGTACCGCATGGGTTTTGCCCACTTGACGAGCACCCCGTAATAATAATGGCTTGTGGTTTTTTTTATGTTTCCACTCTAATAAAAAATGATCGATTAGACGTTTCATTTAGGCTCGCGTAAATTTTGGCTTCATTACTCTCCTAAATTCCATCGCGCAGATTGATCTAAATTTTTAGAACAGCATCACTTTAGATGAGAGAAATTAAAAAAACAACTATTTTTTTGGTACACTTAGTTTTAAATTTAAGAAATAAAATTTTTGAAAGCTCAAAACTATGCAAGATACAGCTAAATTAAATAATTTAAGTAATTTAGAACAAAATAAATTTAATGAGCAAATTTTAGTAGTAGCTCGCCAGGATTTACAAATTGATTGGCAGGGTTTGAAAACTAATAATTTAGAAAATTATTTAACTATCATAAAAAATCAGCGTGAATTTAGAGCCCGCGGCTTAATGGAGCAGGATGAAAATTATAAACAGATTATCCCTTACATGATTTTTAAATTTGAAGATCAGTTATTTCTTATGCAACGTGCAGCTGAAGCTTCGGAAGAGCGGTTAAAAAACAAATTTACTTTAGGAATTGGCGGACATGTGCGAGAGCTAGATTTAAATAAAAATAGCGCTAATGCTAGTAAAGTAGCTGAAAGCGATAGTCTTACTAGTGAGATTTTTGCTTGGGCGGAGCGTGAGTTCCATGAAGAAATTGAGTATTCTGGTAGCTTAAAGATCACTACTTTAGGTTTGCTTAACGACGATTCGAATAGTGTCGGACGCGTGCACTTGGGATTAGTTGTATTACTGCAGGGCGATAATGCTGAGATTAAAATTAAGTCTGAGTTGCAGTCTGGTTTTTTATGTCAAATCGCAGCCTGTGGTGAATTTTTAGAACGCATGGAAAGTTGGAGTCAGATTGTGTTTGAAGAGCAGTGGCTGAAAAGTTTATGTTAAAGCTCGATAGTTACCGAGAGCAACAGCTGGGCTTAGTGCTCAAGAATTTTTTTCCAGAACAAAATAAACTGGCAGTTTTAACGCGTAATTTTGGCAGATTAGATTTAAGTTTAACCAATCATTTATCTAATAGATTAGCTAGTAAATTAGCGATTACTAAAATCTCATATGGCATGATTATAGGTTTCGTGATTCCCAATTTCACAAATTCAAAAATTTCTGGATTAGCAAATAATTCTGGTGCGCAGGTGACCGTGTATAATTCAATTTCAGAGCTAGAAATAGTTTATCTGCCGACCGTTTTACCAAACCAGTTATTATTTTGGCATCAGTTACTAGAATTAATTTTTTATACTGTGCCTGTAAGCTTATATATCCCAGGATTTTTTGAGCAAGTTTGCTTAGTGAGTGCAAATTTAAATTTATTTAGCCATTCGGGTCAAAAACTATTAATCTTATGTAAAGTACTAAGTTTACTAGGAATTTACCCTGTTGATTATCAAAATTTTCCGTCAGAGTTGCACGCTTTAATCCGCCAGCCTATTGACATTAGTACGTATCAGAAAATAGATTTGGGATGGGAACCTGTTTTACAGCGGTGGTGGCAGACTAGTATTTCGGCGCATCCTAAAGTGTATTTATTTAAGACCATGGCTTATTAATCTAGCGAAAGGGTTGCTAGCATGAAACTTTTTCTACACTTAGCCCCTAAAATTTTATTACTATTATGCTCTGGACAGTTGGCACAGGGTTTTAATTTAATGCCTCAAACTGATGCCAAAGCGGTAGTGACCGGTAGTACCGAAGATCTACAATTACAAATTGATCGTTTAATTAATAATCGCGATGAACTAAAGAAAAAATTTAGTAATAGTAGCGCTAAAGCTAATTTTGAAAAAAACTTAGAGACTGTTAAAGAGCGCTTAGGTGAGATTAAAAATCAATTAGCCAAACATCAAACGATCAGTCAGCAAAAATTCTTAAATAAACTTTCGGCACTTTTAAACGAACTGTTACATACGTTAACTAGTATGCAAACAGTCCGTCAAGATTTGATCCAGAAAATTAATCAACAGATTAGTTTCTTGCAAGAAATCTTGCCTGATCCGTATGCTAAAAAAGCTGAACTGAAGCTGCAAAGCGAATATCAGTTAGA
This sequence comes from bacterium, assembly GCA_947481115.1. Lineage (GTDB taxonomy): Bacteria > Babelota > Babeliae > Babelales > JABDEC01 > CANKVQ01. Next base: position 4,263 of record CANKEI010000025.1, on the reverse strand, counting down.
GATTTTAAAAGAGCAACATAAAGCAATTTTTGAATTACAAGAGCAATTGACGCAATTGCGTAACGAACGACATGATCTACGACGTGATCTTAGTGCGCAAAAAGAACGTTTAGCAGAATTAGAGCGGCAGCAGCGGGTAAAAATTAAAGAGCAGAACGCTTTTAGTGATGAAGCGCACGCAAGCGGTTGGACTAAGCATCAAGAATCACAGTTGTTAGATTTAGAGTCTGAGTTATTACAATCCAAAGAACAGTTAACCGAGTTAAAGCTTAAAGATTTGGGTTATGCGCTAGATTTAGTGGAAAATAAGATCCACTGGTTAGAAGATAAGTTAGATATTTTGCAATTTAATTTAAAAGAGATTAACCGTAAATTAATTGTTTCTGAGCAAGATTTAAAACAAGCCGAGCAGGAGTTGGCGCAGCGTCAAGCTGAACTAATGCAACAACAAGATGATCTGTTGCAAATGATCAGTTTGGGTGAGCAAAATGTTACTAAATATAAGCAACAGTTCGAAGAATATTTGCAACAACAAAAAATTAATTTGCCAGATCGGCGAGCATTAGAAGAATGGGATTTAGAATTAGTTAATGGTGTGGCAGAATTAGATCTTTATGAATTAGCTTATCGCAATGAACAGCTTATGGCCGTACAGCGAGAATTAAAATTGTGGGAAGCAACTTTAGATTTATTACGTGTACGTGTGCGAGATGCTAAAATCGATGCTAGTGCGGTGGCCACTTGGCATCAAATTTCGCGTCGAAATATTCGTACTGAAGCAGCTGTGCGCCGTGAGCGGGAAATTTATGACGAATATCGGACTGAAGCGCATAAAGATTTAGAGCTATTTAAGCTGCGCATGGATGACGCCACTAAAGCTTTAAATAGTTTGACGCGTACCTTAGAAAATCTTAAATCAATCGTAAATGAAATTCAGAAACAACAAACTGAATTTATTAATACACATGGCGCTAATAATTATAAAAAAATGTTGGACTTGATTGCTGGTTTATATGGGGATCAATTTGTTTCAGCTAAAGATTTAATTAATCGTCAGCGTAGTTTAATTAATAAAATGTTAGAAACTTATGCTAGCGCCATCACAATTACCAAAGACAGCTTAGGTAAAATCGATCCAGTTCTAACCAGGTTAGATAATATTGGCGGTATTTTACAGCGTTCAGAGCATGCTATTTCTTGGGATAGTTTAAAACTTTTAGGGCCAGATGCTCGTCTATTTATGGTAGATTTAAAAAAAGTAATCTTGTCTTTTGATCCAGTTGGTCACTTTCAGAATACGATCAGTGTTTTAACTGCCAACCCAATGCAATTAGTATGGTTAATTGTAGTATTAATTTTTATTTTATTAATCATGCTCAGCTTGCGAATTTATTTACCAATCCTAGGGCAGCGCTTAGCAAGTTGGGTTTACTTAATTGATCGTAAATATTGGCTAGCTGGCATCTTAGATCTACTGGTTAAATTTGTGACTAAACACTTAACCAGTCTGACAATTTGGTGTAGCAGTGCGCTTTTAATTTTATCGCTAAATTCAGATTATGCGGCGATAAAATTGATTTTTGATTTATGTTCAATTCCATATTGGATCTATTTATCACGCTCGATATTAGTGTTATTTCAAGAATTAAATCAAAAGTATCCCCAGGTCTTTGTTAGCTTTGTGCTACAAGATAGATTTGTAATCGCCCTAAGATTTTTTAGTTATGCGACGATTTTTACCTTCTTTTTACGAGCAGCATTTATGGAGATCATGTTTGAATCTGATCTGCCAAAATTATTTTTAGCTTTTTATTCGATTGTTTTACGAGCTGCAATAGTTTTTTTGATTGGCCGGGAAGAAGTTTTAAGTTTAATGCCACGGCAGGGCGATATTTGGAAATGGATTCGCGATAAAGTGAATAGTTATTATTACCCATTATTAATTGGGGTAATCATACTTATGATTTTTAGTGATCCGTATATTGGAGGATACAGTAAATTAGTTTACTTTGTGATTACAGGTATGCTTTGGACCGCTACTTTAATTGGGATTCTCTGGTGGTCAGAAGGGTTAGTACGTAATTTTTCAGCACGTTTATTTTTTGAAATTAGTGAAGAAGGTTCGAAAGAGCGCTTTTCGAATGCTAAGACAGCTTATGGTTTATTTTTAGTCTTATTGTTTGCCAGTTCACTATTTATCGCTTTTTTAATTTTGGCACAAGTTTGGGGGCAATTTAATCCCCTAGATAAAATTGGTGAATATTATACTTTCTCGCCATTTAAAATTACCGGTGGGCAGGGTGATATTCCGGTCAGCTTAAAATTATTAGTCACAGTCCTAGGTTTTATCGGCCTAGGAATTGGAGTGTCCTGGATTTTTAATAGGTATGTCTTGCGCCCCATTTTTAATTTATTAGTAATTAATAGTGGTGTACAGAATACTATTCTAGTGATCAGCCAATATTTAATTGTATTTATAGTTTTATTTATTTGTTTGGGCTCGATCGGTCTAGAGACAGTCGTTTGGCACTTATTTCTAGTCTTGGGTGTGGCGCTGTTATGGTCGATTAAAGATCCGGCCAACGATTTTATTGCTTATTTTGTACTATTAATCGAACGTTCGATCAAGATTGGTGATTATATCGAATTAGCGGATGGCGAGATTGTCGGCATCGTGCGTAAAATTACCCCCCGAACAGTTGTGATTAGACGCAAAAATAGTGTCAGTATTATTGTGCCAAATTCAGTCATTATTCGTTCGGCAGTTTATAATTGGAATTATACGCAGAACTTTTTTGCGTTTGATGATTTTTTTATTACGGTGCCATATAGCTTTGATCCTAAGTTAGTTAAACAAGTAATTTTGGGTGTACTAGATCGCGATATTAATATTCTCAAAACTCCGGCGCCGATTGTCCGCTTACATGAATTTGATCCGAATGGCATGATTTTTTTAATTCGGGGTTTTTTAAGTTCAGTAAATTTAGCTAATCAATGGAACATTGTAAGTGATCTTAAGATTGAATTAGTGTCAACTCTAAGAGAGCATGGTATTCCAATTGCTGCACACACACGCGTAATGATTTCGCCAGACGCAGGCGATAGCGCTTCAGGTCGTAAATCTAAGCGCAAATTAACTAGCGAAACTATTAGCGCTTACGGTACTAATAGTAGCGATAATGACAGCGGTGACTTTGGCGACAATGATCTTGAGCAATAATTAGAGCTCTAATATATAATTTCCAAGATTAAAATATTTGGGGCCAGTGGCTTAAGTTTTACTGGCCCTAAATATTTAACTATTTTTACGATCTTGAATTAATTTTGCAATTTTAGCCGGAAATTTACCCAGTGCTATGCCATAAGCGATTAAGCAAAGCGCACCGATAAAAATCAAATCTTTTAACAATTCGTGAAACCAACCAAACCTATCTAATAGTAAAATAGTGCCCAAGATAATTACTAACAGCCCTTTAGTTTGAACCGATAATTTTTGAAAAAGTTCCATATTTTAAATTAGCTCCCAATTTTTTAGATGCGCTACATTTGTTAGATATTTAAAACTTGAATATATCTAGGTCGCTAGATTCTGCAAGTAACAGCATTTTAACAGGGTAATTAGGGCGCAGTAGTTGACAGTTAGTCATTATATCTCGTAAAATAACTATTAAATGGAGGTTTCTTTAATGCATAAAATTTCTATAGCATCAAATTTAAGCTTAAAATTGGGTCAAAATATGTTATTAAGACAGGTTCGCAGGGTCAATTTTTTGGCTCTATTTTGGTTAATTTCAGGGTTGGCAGGTTTAATAGAGTCTAGTCAAATAATTGCATTTAATTCATGCACTGGTGGCAGAGGGCTGAGTTATCCTAGAGCTGGCAGGCTAGGTCTAGGAGCTGGTGGTCTGTCTAGGGCAAGCACTGGTGTTGAAGAAGATGCTGATATGCGTGATTTTAGCATGCTAGTATCAGCTAGCCGCGCGACGACTTCGTTTAGCGCAGGCAAAGACATGCACCCTGTAGATGTAGATGATATAGTTAGCAGCATGAGTAGCTTAAGTGTATTAGGAGCTAAGCTTGGAAAAATAAGTGACGACTATGATGATGATGATGATGCTGAAAAAGAATCTCGTAGCATTTTGCAGTTGCGACCGCAACGTGATAATCCGCGGACCGAGATGGCGCGGCGGGCAGAGCTAGTACGCGATGAAGCCAGAGCAACTGTTGTAGCCACAGGACAAGCTAAGGCTTTAGATGAAATAG
>CANKEI010000024.1 GCA_947481115.1 bacterium | reverse complement strand
CAACGCGACGTTTAGTTTTAAGAAAAAATGTATCGAGCATGAACCATGGATCTTTTAAAAATCTAAAGCCACGTTCAACTTGCTGTTGCTCTTTGTACGCTATTAAGACGTCTTTATCGGTAAAATTTATGCTATCAAAATCATTCGTGGCAATAATGAATCTGCCTTTGCATCGGGATAAATTAGCTATCACAGCTTCGTTTTTTTGATGCGTTGCATTAATAACATAACCAATTGCTATGGCTTCTGAAGCTGTGTTTGGTCGACCGCGCTTAATGTGCTTTTTTTCCTCATCTACGGTATAAATAATGCTGAATAGTGGAAATTGTTTTTTTAAATCAATCATCCATTGTGTTGCATCAGCTTCACAGGTGAATAGTTTATTTTTCAGATGCCATAATTTCTTCTCAAGAACAATTGATGTTTTTTGAATATTTCTCTGTAAAGTAGTTATTTCACGCAGGTAAGCTTGCTGTGAAAATACTATAATCCAACGTTGTCGTATGCCAGCATATTGCGATTCATGTGCGGCTACTTTATAGCCATTATCACAGTCTTGCCATATGAAAACAGAGTCATCGAGTTGCAATAAATCACTCGCCTCTTTGATTCTTTCAGGAACGCGTATGATCCATAAACAACTTTTTAGCTCGATTAAATTATTAGCAGAATATGCAGCTGCATCCATAACCCAACGAAATTGAGTTCTGATCTTTAATTGTGATTGAAAGCTCTGAACTCGTTGCGCTGTTTCTAAAAGAGCTTTGCTGTCAGCAGAATTGCCACTGAGTGGCTGCATCCAAATTGGAATTTGAGCACTTCCAGTAGTAACTAACGACATCATAACTTGTTTTAAATCAGGGCGTTTATCTTTTGAATAACCATACGTAATATCAATTGTACCTGGCTCTTCTGTGCTGTACTCGCCATTCGTTGAATAACTGGTTGTATCTGTATAGGCATCTTTGCCGAGCAAATTTTTATTTATTGCTATTTCAAATGCTACCTCGCCAAATAGGCGATCTGGGCCATATTCGGCAATTTCATCTAGCGCTTTACCTAATGCATGATCATCAAAATCACTTGCTTTAAAATTTTTTCTTAATAAGCGCTCTATAGGCTTGCTTTCAAAGAATTGCGGCGTTAAATATAAGCGCCTATTAGCAAAGCCTAATCCATTTAAAATCATGGCCACTACAGCTTCACCAGGACTCACAACTCTTCTAGGATCACTTGATCCAATCAGCTTGTTGATGCGCTCTATCAAGTCAACGTCATGACAGATTGCTGCGATTAATCCATGGTGATCTAAATTTGCTGTTTTAATTTCAACTTCATCAATTATCATGCTTCTTACCCTGCTTATGATGATTTAATTATCAAGCGCTAAGTTTGGAGCATGATCAACTTTTTGTGAAGAGAGTTGATTTAAATTCAAGAAATTAAAAATTTAAAATTGAGATCGCGGGAATGTGGGATAAATAACTTGTTGCAATGCAATTGATGGGTTAGAAAAATCAATGGTAATTTTTAGTTCATATTTATCAATTATTTTTGTTAAAGCAATGCTAATACCAGACCTAAGACTGACGGCATCAGTTATGCCAAATATAGATAAATCAAATTTAATTACGCCATGCGGCTGCCAATCATAAGCACTATTGCCAATTGCTAAGCCTGTAAATAATGCTTTATTACCAGTTAAAACTTCTTGCAAAGTTGAAACTAGTAGAGACTTACCAAAACGTCTTGGCCGAGCTAGAAAATAATATTTTTCACCAGATGTAAGTAAATGATGAATGTAGCTAGTCTTATCTATATATAAGTAATTTTCGATACGTAGAGTATTAAAATCACTGATACTAATGGGTAATTTTTGCAACATAGTTAAAATCTCTTAATTTTTATAACCTAAAATTTTTGATGGTTTTAGCTTACCAAAATTTCAAGAAATATATCTTCAAATCAGGTTAATTAGTCTTTAATTATAGCTTAGCAATTAATACCAAGATTTTTTTGACAACTTGCGCTAACGTTAACGCACTGCTATCGATCAAAAAGGCGCCTGCTGGCACGATTAATGGTGCTACGGCGCGGGTCTGATCGCGCTGATCACGTTCTTGAAGCTCAGCTAAACTTTTTTCTATGCTTAACTGTGACAGCTGCTTACGAATCAAATCTTGGCGAAAACGCTCTGCGCGTACCTGAAGATTCGCTGTAAGAAATATTTTTAAATTTGCTTTAGGAAATACTACGGAACCACAATCACGGCCATCGGCAATATAGCTATTCTCAGGATTCGCAGCTACCAGATCTCTTTGCAACTGGTTTATAATCTCGCGAATTTCAGGATTAGCACTAAGCATAGACGCCATTTGACTAACTTGAGTGGTTTTTAAGGTTGGCGTCAAATCTTCATTAAGATAATAAACTTGGGCAAGGTTAGTGGCTGGATTATAAATATATTTTAGCTGAGCTATGGTTCGATACAATTTAGCTTTTAGCGTTAAATCACTCACCACGAACGTAGAACACTTATTATTCTGTGCTGAATCTATGTGATTTTCAGAAATTACATCTGGATAATTTTCTTGCACTTGGCGAAGATATAATACTGCTGCTGCGCGATATAAAAAGCCACTATTTATGTGTATATAATTTAGCTGCTGCGCTAATTTTTGCGCCACGCTTGATTTGCCGGAGGCACTAGGCCCGTCGATAGTAATAATCATGATACTTATATTCTCACAGCTAATATCCGCAACATCCCTCGACTACGCCCTAAGGGCTTCGCTCGGTACGAGCGGTAACGGATTAATGGAGCTTAGAGCGAGATTTTTTTATATTCACTCAAAACTCTTAGATTGACTCAAAAATAAATACTTTACCGCTCGTCCCGAAGTATATCGAGGGATGTGGCGGACACATAAACTACTGTAAACCTGCTACGTCTATCCCTTGCAGCTCAATATTAACGCGACCTTGCCAGTGGTTTTCGGTAACCTGTACCGCTAAATCAAATTTCTTGTCACCGTGCTTAATTAAACTATCGTATAATTCTGGGCGATTAAAGAAAACTACTGGCTTAATAATTCCATGCGCGAACACCTGGCACTTTACATGCAGCTCTTTCATTAAGACTGGTTGTTGCACCAAGACTACATCTTTTAAATAAAAACTTGGACAACTATTTTGATGACCAAACGGCTCTAAAAAACTTAAATTGCGCATAAAATTTTTATCTAAATCTAGCAAAGATAACTCAGCATCAAGTGGCAACTTTTGCAGCAAATCTTCTGGCGTTAATTGTTCAGACACTAATTTTTCTAAACTAGCTTTTAATAAACTTAAATTTTCAACTTTTAAAGCTAAACCAGCTGCTTGATGATGCCCACCAAATTGCTGAATTAGATCACTATTTTTAGCTAACGCATCAAAAATACTAAACTCAGGAATCGAACGACAAGAACCTTTAGCTAGGCCATCTTTAGTTAAATGAAACAATAGTGTCGGTTTGCCATATTTACCTACCAAGCGTGATGCTACTAAGCCAATCACACCTGGCGCCCAGTTATTACTTGCCGCGATAATCACATTTTCACGACTTAAATCGATGGCCCCAGATTCGATTTTGGCGACTACTTCATCGAGAATCGTTTTTTCAATCTCTTTGCGCGCTTGATTTAATTGCAACAAAACTTGGCCAACTTGCTTAACTACTAGCTCATTAGAGCCAATTAAAAACTGGACCCCATCTCGTGGATCTTCTAATCTGCCAAGCGCATTAATCTGAGGTGTTAATAGAAAACCAATATCGATCGAGCTAATAATTTGTTTCGCAAATTTGCCATTCTGTTTTAAAATTTTTAGCGGCATACTCTCGACTTGATTGACATAGTTTAAACCATGTCGCACCCAATATCTATTCTCACCCACTAACGGCACTACGTCAGCAACTGTACCAAGCAATAATAGTTCATAAATTCGCTCTGGTAATTCTAAACCTAAACGTTCGTATAATAATCCCATAATTTTAAAACTAACGCCTACGCCAGCTAAATGCTTATATGGATATGGGCAACCAGACTGATTGGGATCGACAATGGCATAAGCTTCCGGTAAATGATCATGTGATCTGTGATGATCTGTAATAATCAAATCAATGCCCAGTTCTTTAGCTTTTAAAGCTGGATCAAAAGCTGTAATGCCATTATCAACTGTAATAATTACTGAATAGCCACTTTTAGCTGCTCGTTCGACCGTTTTTACCGACAAGCCATAGCCATCACGCACCCGATTGGGTAAGAAAAAATTTATTTTAGCACCCAGTTTACCCATGCAGTACATAATTAGGGCTGAAGAAGTAATTCCATCTACATCATAGTCGCCGGCGATTAAAATTTTTTCGCCATGCTTAATTGCCAACATTAAACGGTCAACTGCTCGATCTGCATCTTTCATGCCCGAAGCATGTGGCACATCTTTTTCGAAAGAACTAAATAAAAAATCACGAATTTGTTCTAAGCTATGAAAACCACGAGAGATTAAAGCTTGGGCAATGGGAAACGCAAGATTAAAATTTTGCGCACAATCTAAGACTAATTTTTGATCAGTTTGGGGTAATTGCCACAGATATTTTTGACCCTGGATACGCACTGGTTGCATTGGAACTAGCTCCGCGAAGTTTTAATTAATTCAGTTGATTTAAATTTTTAATCTTAGCTAGTGTAATCAAAAAATTTTAAATAATATATTGCAACTTAAAGTCATTCAAGCGCCCCTGAGCCAGAACCAAGCGCCCCTGAACCAGAACCACTAGAGCTAGTTCTGCTTCTGCTCCTACCGGGAGGTAACGGTGGCCTGCCAATTATGGAGGTACTGACTGAAGTAATTATTTTAGCGCGCAACTCAGCTGCTAACTCACGCTCAACTGATAATTCACGCTCAGCTTTTTCAGCACGCATTCTTTCAGAATCAAATTGTTTTCTAATGGCAGCTAATTCTGCACGCACACGATCAAGTTTTATAAAATAAAACCGCTCTTGATCAGTTAATGCACTGTCGTATGCCCTATAAGATTCCGCATTGGCAGCAATAGTCGCTGCTGTGATCGCCATGCTATAATTTTCAAATTTAATTCGCACTGCTTGCAAATATTTTGGATCTGATTTAACTAATTCAAGAAATTCTTGATCCGCTGCTACCTCTACAGCATCTGCCCGAGCTGCCGCAACTGGGTCCGCTCGACGAGCCGCCTCGCCTCTCAAAACAAATAGACTAGCATGACCAGTATGTGTAAACTGCTCAACTGATTTAACATCAGATCTAGCGCTATGCGCAGCACTACTAATTTTACCAGTCATGATTAATAGTAATATAAAACTAAAGCTAATTAATTTTATATTTATCAAACTACACATGATAATAGCTCTCCAAATTTATTAAAATTATCCCGTAGCTAGTTTGCAGGATAATTACGAACAAACTCTATTATTATCATGATATAAATTTTTACTTAAGTTTTATTTTTTCTTAAGCGTCGGGAATAAAATCACATCACGAATCGATTTAGTATTAGTTAAAATCATGACCAAGCGATCGATCCCGATACCAACGCCCACAGTTGGTGGTAAGCCATACTCTAACGCTAAAACAAAATCAGCATCATACATATGCGCTTCGGGATTACCAGAAGCATGTTCGCTTGCTTGTTTTTTAAATCTAGCAGCTTGATCTAGTGGATCATTTAACTCGTTGAAAGCGTTTGAGATTTCCATGCCACCAATAAATAATTCGTAACGCGCAGCAATTTCTGGATCATGATTGCTAGATTTAGCTAACGGCGAAATTTCCAACGGATAATCAATAATAAAAGTAGGTTGAATTAACTTATGCTCGACTAACGCTTCAAATAATAAATAAATTTTAGCGCTTAAAGATTCTGCTGGAGTATCTTTGATTTTATATTTTTGCAGTATTTGATCGATATTTTCTGATGTTAACTCAGCAGCAGTCACACCACCATATTTAATTACTGAGTCGCGCACACTAATGCGTTCGAATGGTGCACTTAAATTAATCTGATACTCACCAAATTGAACCGATTCGGTCCCATAAAGTTCACGTGCTAAACTGCTAATTAACTGTTCTACAAATTCCATAATATAAATATAATCATGGTGCGCTAAATAAAATTCTAGCATGGTAAATTCTGGATTATGCCTAGTCGACAAACCTTCGTTTCTAAAATTACGATTAATTTCAAAAACGCGATCTAACCCGCCCACAATTAAGCGTTTCAAATATAATTCTGGCGCGATTCTTAAATACAATTCTGTATCAAGCGCATTATGATGTGTCACAAATGGCTTAGCGGCTGCACCACCCGGGATAGGGTGTAACATCGGTGTTTCGACTTCAATAAATTCACGGTCTGTTAAAAATTTGCGAGTTAAAGCAATAATTTTCGAACGCTGTTTAAATTTTTGCGCGCTCTCAGGATTACTAATTAGATCTAAATATCTTTGACGATAACGCACTTCTACATCTGATAATCCATGAAATTTTTCTGGCAAGGGCCGCAGACATTTACTGATAATTTTAAATTCAGTAACCTTTAAAGTTACTTCGCCAGTTTTGGTCTTGAAAGTCATGCCAGTAACAAAAACCCAGTCACCTAAATCTAAAAATTGCGCTAATTGGGCAAATGGCTCTGCCCCTAAAATATCTGCGCGTAAATAAATTTGTAACTTACCAGTACGATCTTGTAAATTTGCAAAAGCAGTTTGGCCATGCAAGCGCAAACTAATAATTCGCCCAGCTAGCTGATACTGTTTTGGTTGATCTTCTTGAAATTCCTGCATAACTTGCGCAGTAGTATGCTTAGTTGGCTCAAAAGCTGGCCATGGTGCTAAACCAGCATCCGCCATTTGAGCTAATTTATTTAAACGTACGAGATGTTGCTCTTGATGGTTAAGTTCTTGATTATCAGCCTCTTGATTAGGCATACTATTTTGATCTTTGATATCAGCCATTGCGTAGTCCAAGCTATTTAGATTATTAGGTAATTTTTAATTAGTTTAAGGGGAACCAGTGAAAAAATCTATCAAATATATAGTTTTATTAACAGTTTTAAATCACACCCAGTTAATTAAAAGTTTAGAAACCGTCCCTAATCCTACTAGTGTTGCTAGTGCTACTAGCCCCGGCGCAGTACATATAGTTAACCCAGTCACAATTGCAGTTGACAGTATTAGCGCTCACACCAGAACATCCCATAAGCCCAGAAGTTTAAATCGTATAGCCACTTTTGAGTTGCCCACATTACCCTTTACGCACGCTAAAAAAGCTACTGCCACGCCAGCTCAAGCAACAGTAGTTGAGTGGGACAGTGCTGCTCCCGCTGGCAGACCACGTCGCGCTAGCTCTTTTAGTGATTTACGTGAATTAGCTGAATCTACCCAAGCCAGACATACCCCAACTGTTAATCGTTCGATGAGGGTCATGCTAGTTCCAGAACCAATCGATTTAAGTGCCGATAGTTGTGTCATAGAAATTGGTGACCCTCACCTAGCTGAATCCAAAGCTACACGCACAACTCCTAAGCTTACGCGCACAGCTTCTACATGTCTAAGCAACACGCTAGAACTAGTTAGCGCATCAGAAAGCACAGCCAGAGCTAGTTCTATAACACATGACCCGTTAGTCTTAGCTTTAGCTGCTAGTTTAAAAATTTATACCGAGCAAAATAGCGAATTTTTGCGAAATCAAGCTGAACAAAATAAAGTCGCGGCCGAAGAACGTAATACTACCAGACGTGGTGTCCGCGATGCTAAAATTATTGGCGCTATTGCTACCGTCGGCACATTAGTTGGCCCGTATGTCGCTCCGTATATTACCACTTGGGTCAAAAGCTGGATTTGAGTTTAATTACTTAACCTTTAATAATTAAATAATTTTCAGTTGCTTGCTCCCAGTTAACTATATGCCACCAAGCATTAATATAATCTGGGCGCCGATTTTGATATTTTAAATAATAAGCATGTTCCCACACATCTAAGCCTAACACTGGACGGGCATTAAACATGATCGGCGTATCTTGATTAAGCGTGGGCATAATTTGTAACTCACCTTGGGCATCAACTACTAACCAAGCCCAGCCACTGCCAAAAACTGATTTAGCTGTATTATTAAACTGCATTTGAAAAATCTCTAGATTACCAAATCTTTGCTTAATTAAATCTATCAACGGGCCATTAGGTGCTCCGCCACCTTTAGGGCTCATGATTTGCCAGAAAAAATTATGATTATAGGTGCCACCACCATGATTTCTAATGGTCGTGCGAATTTCAGCTGGTACAAATTCTAGATCTACTAATAATTTATCTAACGGGATTTTAGCTAACTCGGGGTATTTTTCGATAGCAGCATTTAAATTATCAATATAAGTCTGATGATGCCGATCATGGTGAATCTCCATGGTTAGAGCATCGACATAAGGCTCTAAAGCACCAAAACTATATGGTAACGGCGGTAAAATATATTTAGACATAAAATTATTTACTCCCAAAACTAACAATTAGATTAAATAATAGATCTGTTCTTGTGGCCGAGCCATCTGTAACTGTTCACGCGCTAATTGCTCTTTATAGAAATCATCAGTTTGCCAATATTGTAACTGTTGTTCGAGCGCTGTCACGGCCTGCTGCAAATTTACAATATCTTGCTGCAATTGGCGATTGTACTGTGACATATAATAAATGGTTTGCAAGCCCTGCCCCCCAAAAATATAAACTGTACTGAAAATTAAAAGCTCTAATAAAAAGAAAACCTTAAATTTTCCGTCTTTAGTTTTAAAATTCAGCACTTTGTCCCCTGTTATAGCAGTTTAATTGACAATTCCACCTATTCTGGAATAATTATCTGCAGTGTATCAAGATTGCAGGTCAGTCTGTCAAGCGTGCTGAAGGAGTGCGTTTAATATCTTATGAAACGCTCAAATAATTATCGCAAACGAGTTTTAGCTGTCTTAGGTTATGGCGTTGGCTTAATGCTCGTATTTCTTTTATCTCACAATACTCCCCCCAATTGTTACTCACATTTCTGTCATACAGAAATAGCTACACACGATTAACATCCCTCGATTACACCCCAAGCTTCGCTAAAACTTCTCTGGGCTACACGTCGTGATGAGCGAGAGATAGATAATTTTCAACTTAGGGTACCCAGAAAACTTACACTTTGCCCATAAAAATACCCTCGACACGTTCGTGGTGAGTGCGCGGCATATTTTTTGAGACATGCCGGGTGTATCGAACCATTAATTTTAGACAAACAAAAAGGGTATGTACTTTTCGGTACATACCCTTTTATATTTACTATTTAATTTGCAGCTGTGCTTAACGTTTCACAAATTGGAATTTGCGACGAGCAGCTTTTTGACCTGGTTTCTTACGCTCTTTAATGCGTGAATCAACAGTCAGCAAACCAAACGGTTTTAAAACTGGCTTAAGTTCTGCGTCAAATTTGACTAGCGCACGCGCCATGCCTAACTTAATCGCACCGGCTTGGGCATGTAACCCACCACCAGATACGTTTGCTGCCACGTCAAAACTAGTTGCGATTGCGCAAGCTCTGAACGTTTCAGTAGCTACTGAACGGACAAACTCAGTATCAAAATACTGGGCATAATCACGACCATTAACTAACATTTTACCAGTACCACGGCGGAGCCAAACACGTGCTACGGCACTCTTACGACGACCAACGCCTTGAGAAACTGGGGCTCTTGAAACAGTTTCGGCTGAATTTTTAGCTTTGCTTACCATAAGGTTACTTTTGAATCTCTCTGTAATTCAGGTTTTTTATAGAACAGAATATATCGAATATTGTGAACGATCTGCGTTGAAATGTCAAAAAAACTAACAAAAAACTAATCTGATACGGCTAAACCCACCGAAATCACAATTAAAACACCCCCCACTAGCTGCCAAACCGTCACAATTTCACCTAAAAACAAATAAGCTAGTAGCGCTGTATAAAGTGGCGTCATACTAAAAGCGATCAGCGCCGTCAGGCTTGGCCCAATCTCTTTCACCGAGAAAGCAAACAACGTATAAGCTAAAGCTGTTCCGATTGCCCCTAAATACCCAAAGGCACAAATCGCAGTGAAATTTAACTGCGAAAGTAACGTAATATCTAGCCCATTAAATAAACTAAAACTAAATATTAACCCAAAAGCAATTAAAGCCGTCCCAAAATTTACGTGCTTAGCGTGTAACACTTTACTAATATGCCGGACTACTATCGCATACACCGCCCACGAAATTGCGACTGTAACTGCAATTAGATCACCAATATTTAGAGCCACTAGATTAGCGCTATTTTTACCTAAAACTACTACCGCTACTCCAATTAGTGATAACATAACTGCAAAAATATACTTCGGCTTAAGTTTTGTGCGATAGATTAAAGCTGATAAAAGCGTAGTTAAAACTGGGTTAGTCGCTGAGATCATGGCAAAATTAGTCAATGAAGTATATTTCAGCGCATAAAATACCCCTAAATTAATCGCTAGGTTACAAATCCCAGCTAATACTAAACTAACTGTATGGTGACTAGCCAAATTCCTAAAGGGTTTCCAACGTATAAACGCACCCAAGCATAGTAGTACTAGTCCCATTCTAATCATAATAATTAAGCTGGTAGACAAGGTCGTATCTGAAATCACCCGCGCCGCAATATTCGAACCAGCGAAAAGAATCGAGACTAGGGCTGCTGGCAGAAAAGCAGAAAATCTTTGCATAGCAAGTTACTTTCTAAAATTTAAAATTTTAAGATTAGTGTTAACTCTACACCGAGCGGTTATTAAAATTCAAGAGAAATGCTCTACTAAGCCCAAAAATGGGCCCTACTATATTTACCATATTAAGCACTACTAGGGGTAGAGGCTTTTGCATTATAAGCCCAAAGTACTATAATCAAGGGTAAATCATAGTTATTTGAGCTTAAAAATGGAGCTTGAGAAACTATTATAAGCCATGGGTTTTATAAATTATAAATGGAGGTTGCCGTGAATAAATTTACTTTAAGCTTATTAGTAGCTTTAAATCTATTAAACTTAGCCAGCACTACTGTACTAGCTCAAGACACTCAAAATATCTTAAAATTAAAATTAGCTGATTTTAGAACTAAATCCGGGGTTTATCAAGTCGAAAATCCTCTAGAAGCTACTGGTATAGTTGGTACTGCAACTGGCTTTACAGTTGGATCAACTACTTATGGAGTAGCACAATTTTTAAAAACTAGACCTAAAGGCCTAGCCGGTTTAGCTACTACGACAGGTATCTTAGCTGGTTCATTAGCTGCGATCAAATTTAGCGGTGATAGTTTAGCACACTTACGTAGTTTACAAATCACAGAATTACAAGAAATTAAGACTAAAGCATGGGATATTTCAACTGGCTTAAGTGATTTAATTCGCGAACATAGCTTAGTAAAAAATGTGATCGATAAGGTCCATAACCTAGCTGGTAAAAATCAGGCGTTAGTACATAGAGAGCTACAAAGCTCTAAAGAACTAGCTGACTTGGTTGCCAAAACTAGCAGTACTGTTGATCAAGGTGGCACAGATCTTACCAAAAAAGCTTTAGAACTAGAAAATATTTTAGGTGTTCATTTAGATGCTGGCCATAAAAAACAACTAGCTCGTACTACACATGAATTAACTATCGCACACCAGTTACAGCAAGCAGATTTACACGCTCGAGAATTAAAAGATCAGCGTTAAAATTTAAAAAAAATTATTAATTAATAAAATTATTTAAATGGGAGTTCTCATTATGTGTTTCAAAATGTGTTTTAAATTATTTATTCAGAAATTATTTTTAGCACTTAAAAAATTAAGTGCTAAAAATAATTCTAAGCAACTATTATTAAATTTTGTAACTTTAGTTTTACTTACAGTTACATTAAGCACAACCCAACTAGCTAATACTGTGGACACAGATCACAGGCACAGCACAACCAAAGAATCACTATTTCCATTTGGTCATCATGCTGACCATGTTGCCACTGTTGCCAAAATTACCCACGATGCTACAACACCGAACATTGGCCCAACTAGCTCTAGAAAATTCGACATACTCGATATGGGCATGAGTACTGGTGCTGGTCTTGGCGCTGGCTATTTTATGAGTAAAAATAACCCTAGAACAGCACTATTGTTAACTGCTACTAGTTTCGCAGCTATCATGGGCACGGGGGCTTTTTTAGATCATTATCGTACAGAAGTCCGACACCTAAAAGCTGGCTTTAAAGAAATTTCTGAAATTAAACAAGCGCAAGCTACACAAGCACAATTATTGACTACCGCCCATCATAATGTCGATGCTAGCAAAGCGTTAATCGAAACTACTTTTGGCTTAAATGCAGCTACTACTAAACAGTTACAAGATTTAGCCGAACAGTCAGCTTTAAATCAGCGAGATGTGCTCAAGTTAGACACACGCATTCAGACGACTAATCAAACCGTTGCAGAAATCCTAGCTAAAACCCAAGCCAATTTAGTCAGCAAAATTAAAGCCCAAGATAAAGCTTTAACTGATGGCCAAACAACTTCTGACGGCTTATTTAAACGTGTATTTGGTTTTGATCTAAATGAATTATTTAAAACTGGGACCGAAACTAATGCAAACGATCCTAACCATAGCGATAGAACTACTCCTGACAGCAAAACTTCAGAACGTAGCATGTTTGATAGTTACTCTGAAAGATGGGATTAAAAAATCATAAATATTAAATCATAAAACTAAATGGAGTTTTACTATGTTGAACTTAAATATCTTTAATTTAAATAAAAATTTAACTAAATCGCGCAACTTAATTTTTAGTTGCCTAGCTCTAATTTTGCTCAGCTTTAATTTACTTAGCGCTGGTTGGTTAAACTTAAGCTGGTTTAGCTCTACTAGTTCAGCACCAGAAGCAACTGTCATAGCTAACTCGACTACTATAGAAACTGGCACTAAAATTAACGCTCAAATATTAGACTTATGCGCTGAAAATCCAGTTAAAGCTGGTTGTGCTGTTGGCGCAACTGCCGTAGCTGGCATTATAGCGCTCGACTGTGTTGCAGCCCATTTAGTTAATCGCAGCGCTGATGATCGTCGAGCTTGGGGGACTATTGCTATGCTAGGCGCAGCTGTGGGCCTAGGCGCTTGGTATAAATTTACTAGTGATCGCGAAGCAGTTTTAAAAGATCAGATAAATCAAAACTTTATTGCTATCGAACAAAATTCTAACATGATTACCGTTGGCATCACTGGTGTCGCAGACAGTACTACTGCTACCGGCGCAGCTCTGGCAAGCGCTAGCTCAACTGTAACTGACAATAGTGCAGTTTTAACTGCTGCTCAAGCATCTGCTGTAGAAAATACACAAGCTACTGCTGCCGCTAAAACTAGCGTAGAGAGCCTGGTAACAAGTTTTGCAGAATTAAACCAAGCTACGCAAAGAGAAATTTTAGAAAAATTACAACAATCTGGACTAACAATTCAAGAAGCGCTGGCTAGAGTTAATACTAATGCTTTAAGTGAATTATTAAGCGCACTAGGTATTTCACAAACTGATTTACGTAAACAATGCTTAGAATTAGAAAAACAAGCTCAAGAAACTGCCCGTCAAGTTGAATTAGTTAAAACAAAATTTGCAAGATTAGCAGCATTAGAAGCGCAAGAACAAGCACGTGTAGCAGACGCTACTACCGATAAGCACGATCGTGCAGCTAGTCCAACTGGCGAATAAATTTTAAAAATTAAAATAGTTACCCATAGGGGGAAATATTATGTGTGCTAATAAATTTACAAATCAGAAATTTGGGTCTAGGCCTATACAATATCTTTCTGACACTAAATTAACTAAAACTATAGTTAGTTTACTACTAGCTACCAGTTTATTGACCGCTCAACCACTAGCAGCTTTTAGTTGGGGAATTGGAGGCTATTTAACTAGTGCTTATAGCACTGCCACTGATTGCGCAGAGCAACTTAAAAATAATTTTAAAACAGTGGCTACTACAGCCGTAGTCAGCGTAGCTGTAGGACACACAATTGGCAGCAACGAGCTAAAATCTTCGGTTTTAATTGCTATAGCTGGCATATTAGTTTGTCATGCACTTTATAGTCACTGGGATCAAGCTGAAAAACGTAGAGTTGAATTAGTGGAACTTGAAGCAAAATCTAGTGCTCTTAAAGAAGAGCAAAAAAGACAAATTCAAAATTTAAGCGCTGCTAAAGGAGAAGCTGAAAAAAACACTGGCACTGCTGAAAGCTTGCAAGCAAGTATCGCTAAGCAAACTGGCCAAGTCACTGGTTTAGAGGCAACAATTACTGGAAATACAGCTGAACTAGGTAAAATTAACCAAGCTGTAGCTGATACTAGCGCGGCCATTGCAACTGATTTAAATGCTGCTAAAGATACTGCTATTAGACAAGTTACAGAACATACAACTAATTTAGCTAAAACAATTGAGGCTCAAGTAGTTGCAGTTACCGGGCTAAGTGCCCAAGCCCAAGTCCTAAGAGGTGCTCAAGAAACATGCGCAGGCCAAGTTACTGCTGCTAGCAAACAATTAGAAGCTACTAATACAGAGTTATACAAACTAACTGACCCAACTGCTACGGGGACCCTCACCAGTGCACCAGTATAGAGCTCGGCCGCTAAGTGTGGACTAAAAATTAGCGATTTAATTTTAATAAATTGGTAAAATATTTCTCTGAAGCATCTATTGTGATGAAGACCTAAAGAGAAATGTATGCCAAAAAAAAATTGTTTAACCCCAATCCAAATCAAT
>CANKEI010000023.1 GCA_947481115.1 bacterium | reverse complement strand
TTAATAATTATTTTATTAAATCAAGTACAAAATCTTAATGGTCAAAATTCCAATAGCTGGATGGATAATCAAACTGTTATAAGCACTCAAACTAAGCAGGGCTATCAAGCGAGCAATACATATACACCTAATCAAACGCTTGGTCCCAGCGGCATTACTATCGGTGCCGATGATAGTAGTGGTGCTGTAACTCCAACCGCGCCTACTGGCTTCATAGCAGATACTGCTGCTGCAAGTTATATAAGTGGTATTGATGCAACTCCAGCCGCTCCGGCTGACACTACCACTCCAGGCGCTCCTGGCACACCTGGGGCTCCTGGCGCCGCTAGCACTACTAAATATACTGGGCCAATCACCACTAAAGTTGCTGAATTAGTAAAGGTCACACCTGTAAATGTAACCGAAGATTTATGTGCAGCAGCGGCAATCATTGGCAATATTACCGGCTGCGATTCAACTACCGATACTACAGTTAAACCTGCAACTGGATCAGTTGTGCCTGTGGGGCAAAAAGGCCCGGGCAAACTTGGCGCACCAGCACCCGCTCCAAATGCACCGCTATCATTTACGCCATTTGCCGGACCAAAAGTTTGATTTTTAAGTCACACATTTTGATATTTCTAAAATTTGGTACGGGCATAGTGTAGTTAATTTTGGGTCCAGTGACTAACTTTTGGTAATTGTTTTGCTGGATCTTCAGAACTTGCCGTATGACTGGGAAATTCTAGGGCGCAACTAATTTGACATAAAGTACGCCCAGCTTGATTTAATAAAGTACTATGCAAATGCCAATTTTTTTTAGCTGAATTAAAACTGGCAACTAATTGCCCATGTGAATTGTGTGATAAATTTAGCAAGGGCCATGGTCCAGCATATAAAACTAAAGTTTTTTTGCTCGATAGTTCCTGTGCTTTTTCGCTTGATAACTCCTGTAGCCCCGACTGTTTTTTAGGTGCTTTAGTTTTAGTTTCCAGTGCTTTTAGTTTTGAATAATTTTGTTGAAATAGCAGCTTGCCGTAATTTAAGAGTCCCTCGCAACGGTAAAAATTTTGCATGTGCACCGTACGTTGAAATTCTAGATCTGTAGCCAGCGCTATCTGTTGCCAACTATGGTTACAGTAGATTAGTAATACTGTGCAAACTGTTAAAATAATCACTAAATTCATAAAATATCTCAATGCCAAAAAAAAATTTTTAGTAAAATATCACCGCAAATTAAAAATTTCTTATTAGAAATTTCTTAAAAAAACTAATCTAGTTACTTGTTCTGGCTTAGTACCACAAGTAGCTGTCACTAAAATTTGCACTAGATTAGGTGCCTGTAAAATCATTTTAAACTCTTGCACCTGTTCTAACATGCAAACTGGCCGCGCTGCAACTTGGCGGTATAATTTATGATGGCGCAAGTTCCAATGTACCAAACTAGCCAGATCTAATTCTGGGTCAGCTTGATTAGTAGCAGTCACTTCTTTCACTTCTTTTTGCGGACTTGATTTATTTTTTGCAGTTAACTGTGTTTTTTTGTTTAGGTTTATACTAGCTAATTTTTGCAAATCTCGTTGTAACAAATCTGTAGCTACCCATAAATTATTGCGCCCCATCTGCTGTGCGATGATGACTTTACTTTGAGTATAAATTTGCAAAGCTAACTGAAATAACAATGTGATGGCAACAGTACTTAAAACTATATACAGCATAGTTTCGATTAGCAAAACCCCAGAATTATTTTTAGAAAACTTCACTCTAGTACTCCCGTAGCTAGTTGCAAGCTACGCCCTTGTTGGCTGATTTTAGTTTGCCAACTAACCGTGAGTTGCACGAAATTAAATTTAGTTTTTGCTAAATTTTGCACCCTTAAATCAAGCTTATAGCTAGTATTAGTACTGTTGGGATTACTAATCTGCCAAATTCGTGATTGCGTGAACTGACGGTCTGAGTGCGCCAAACACTCTTCTAAAATATTTTCAGCTAAGCTTAATGCCTGAGTATATTGTTGCAATTCGCTAGCTTGTTGTATAATTCTTAGTTGCCAATAACCCACAATTGAGATTAAGCTAACCAACAATACTAACGATATTAAAAGTTCTATTAACAGAAACGCTGGCAACAAGCTTGGTTTACAGGTGCAAAATTTATTAATTTTAGAGATTTTATTAACTTTAAACATGTAAATTACACTACCATAATTAGATTATAAATTAAAAAATAGTTAAAACTAAAAACAGTGAGATTAAATAGTGAGATTAAAAATAGAATTTAAAAAAATAGTTTCAAGCAAAATATTTTTGTTTTTTTTAGCTAGCTTAAGTTTTTTAAGCTTAACTAATCTCTGGGGTCAACAGAGTATTACCGAAGAAGAACTATATCGACTAGAAAAAATGGCCAATGATATGTTAGCACAATTGTCACCGGAAGAACGTGAACAAGCGTTAGCCATGGCCCAACAGATGGAGCAAGAAATTGCCCAGCTGCCACCAGAAAAATTAATGGAAGTCGAAGCGGCGCTGAAACAGGATATGCAATATTTACTTAGCGAAGATAGCCCTTATAAACAATTTGGTGCTGAGCCAGCTCCAGTTAACCAATCTGAATATCAAGCACCAGTAGAGCCAGAGCTGCCTGCGTCTAAAGAGCTAGACCAAAAATCAGGCCCGCAAAAAATCAAGCCTAAGACGGCTGATCCGGTTAAGGTTCAGACGATTAAATTATTACTACAAAATATTATTCGTAATTTAGACGAAGTTTTACTGAAAGCGCAAAGTTTACCCAGAGTATCACCAGATCGTGCTCACGAAAGTAGCTGGCAAACTTTACGTCTAGAGATTATACAACTGAAATCTATTTTAGCGATTATATCCGAGAAGCCCGTTTTAATTGCACAGTTGTTAGAAACAAAATTTAGTAGTTTATATAGTAATTTGCAAAAGCTAAATCAAGAATTAAGTGAGAGTATACGCAAATTGCCAGTTTTAAAAAAACTAGATGTAATTATCGATCAATTGGGCAAATTCGGGCTGAGTCAAGTACATGTCGAAAGCCAAAAATTAGTTAAAGAATTTGCACCAGAAGTACTCAGTGAATTTACTCCGGTTGGTAACAAGTGGCAACATGCTGATTATGGCCAACAGCAAAGACATGCGCAAAAAATTCAAGAAAAGCATAATCTAAAGCCCAGCATTAAACAAAAGAAAGCCGCGCTTGCGCCCCATAAATTGTCTGAACAATTAGCACAAGAGCTAGCTAACTTACAAAATTTAATTCAAGAAAGCCAGTTAATTACGCAAATCGAAAATTTAGCTGAAACACATAAAGCTAAAATTAACAAAACTAGTATTGGTGCCCAAAACAAGCCTGATAATATCAGTTTTAATAGCTCTTCAGAAAGAACTACCTTACGCCAACTAGAAGCTGATTTAATCCGGGTTAATCTACAGTACGAACGACTTCTGCGAGCCCTAATCAGCGTTGTGGGAAAAAGCTATCAACTCGCACCCCAGCTAATAGAGCTCATGCAAACTAAAGTAAGCGGCGCTAATAGCGCGCTTGGTAAAGTTCGACGCCTGGTAAGCTCGACCCTAGCAGCCGAATTTGAATTGGCTGAGCAAATTCAAAAGCAGTTGTTAAAACTGGAAACTCAAGCTAATGAGTTAAGCGACAAGATTACTATGTTGATGCCAACTAAAATAGAACCGGTAATAATCAAAAACTTACCAGTTAAATTAGCTAAAGCTAGCGCGCCAAGTAAATCGCCTAGCACAAAAGCGTTAGTGAAAACTCCCGAATTAGTTCAGCAGTTTTAAACAGTTTTCATTTGGAAGAATTGGGCTGTGCGCGGCATAATTACCTCAAGAAAAAGCGCGCAGCCCAATTCTGTAAAACTAATTTAAAATCCCAAAAAACAATTAACTTTTAAACTTGGGATTACTAGATTCGATAAAATTAACCACCTTTTGACATCTGGCGCACAAGCCATCTACGTGACTATTTAGTTCATATTTCCAGCAACGCGGACATTTGTTTCCATCTGCTTGCGTAACCCTAATTTTAATTCCAGCTAACTGTGAATCTGACAAATCAGTAGAATTTTCAACTACCTGAACTTTAGAGACAATCATAAATTCCTGTAGGAACTCTGCGATAGTTTGATTGTTACTACTATTTAAAATCGCTTCTAAGGCTCTAAGATACTCTTGCGCAGCTGGTGTTGCAAAATCGATTTCGAGCGCAGCTTCCAGCGAATGTTTAATCACACCTAGCTCACGCTGATTTTCAATAGCCCGTAAAATCGCTGAACGCAACTGTAAAACTTTATCCCAAGCGCCTAGATCTAGTTTTAACTCTAAGAGAAAATCTAGATTCGTAAAATCTTGTAAATGGATTGAGCGCGGCTTATCAGCCTGAGCATGATCTGAAATCTGCTCGGCTGTAAATGATAAAATTGGCGCCATTAACTTAGTCAGCGTATCTAGCATAATCCAGCTAACGGTTTGCGCTGATTGACGCACTAGACCATCTGGTTGCTCGCAATATAAGCGATCTTTAATAATATCGAGATAAAAAGCACTTAAATCTTTGGTACAATATTCCGCTAGTTCGTGAAACACTGCGGTAAAACGCGCTTCGCGATAAGCTATTTGCACAGATCTGCTTAGTTTACCTAATTGATATAAGGCAAATAAATCGATCGCCAACATCTTTGGCATACGTACACAATTAAACTGCGGATTAAAATCGTAAAGATTAGAAAGTAAAAATCTAGCTGTATTGCGAATTTTACGATGCACCTCTTTGACATTATTTAATAAATCTGGCGATACCACCACTTCGTTACCGAGGTCAGACGCGGCCACCCAAAGTCTTAAACCGTCGGTACCTAAATCTTTAATGATATCCTGTGGCGCGACCACATTACCCAAAGATTTAGACATTTTGCGACCTTGAGCATCTACGGTGTAACCATGGGTTACAATCGCAGCAGTATTCCCCTGCCCTGCTTCCACTACCAAACTAGTCAGTAACGAACTTTGGAACCAACCGCGCGCTTGATCACGGCCCTCAAGATAGACATCAGCTGGAAATGCCAACTCGGGATTTTGTTTTAAGACGGCATAATGTGATACGCCAGAATCGAACCAAACATCTAAAATATCTTGTTCTTTGCGCAAGTTAGTACTATTGCAGCCAGCACAAGCTAAATTATTAATTTTATTACTATCATCTAACTTACTAGCAGCAGTAGTAGCTTTGCTTACTAATTCTGAAATATTTAGAGTATCCCAGTATTCTACGCCAGAAATTTCAACACCTTGTGCAACTTGTTCAATTAATTCTGGAGTTAAATAAGCTTGATCACAGTCTAGACATAAGAGTGCCGGAATCGGTACACCCCAAACTCTTTGACGTGATAAACACCACTCTAAACGATTATCGATCGTAGCTTTTAGATTATTACCGGCACGCTCTGGCACAAAGTTAACTTGATCCAAAGCTTTACGAGCCTGAATTTGTAAATTTTCATGCGACAAATCACAGAACCACTGACTAGTAGCTCTAAAAATTAGTCCGCCACGACAACGCCAGCAATGTGGATAACTATGCTTAATCGAGCTTTTATAAAATAGTTTATTTAGCTCGGCCAATTTTTTAATTACCCAAATTTGTCCATCAGCTACAGACATGCCTAACAACTCTTTAGGCTCGATTTCAGTGGTATATTTACCATCAGTACTTATCGGTGAATAAATTTCTAAATTATAACGGCGACCCATTTCATAATCTTCTGGTCCGCAACCTGGCGCACTATGCACACAAGCTGTACCATCTGTCACCGAAACAAATGGGTCCAGTAAAATCGGCACTTGTAAATTAGCTACGAAGGGATGCTGTACTTTATAATTTAATAATTTCTCTGAATCAAATTCGACAATTACCTGTTGCTCGATCTGCTTAGCAGCGCAAATTTGTGCTGCTAATTGAGCGCCAACAATTATATACTGGTCACTTATATTATCATGTAAAATTTGGTATTTAGTTTTTGGCTTTAAAAAAACCGCGCGATTTAGTGGTAAAGTCCAGGGCGTCGTGGTCCAAACTAATAGGCTAACTGGCTTATCTGCTAACTCAGGTAATGTCGGCCAAAGATTTTTTATTTCAGTCGAATTTAAAGTAAATAGCACATAAACTGATGGATCTTTACGATCTTGATATTCAATTTCTGCCGATGCTAGCGTAGTTTGACATGCTGGACACCAAGCGACAGTTTTATTTTTGCGCTCGATATAACCCTGCGCCACAAATTTACCAAAGGCACGTAAAATATCGGCTTCGTATTTATAATTCATGGTCAGATACGGCCGATCCCAATCCATTAGGACGCCCAGTTTTTTAAACTCATCACGCTGTATATTTACCCAACCCTGTGCATACTCACGACAAGCTTTACGTAAAGCAATTGGCTCTAGACCTGGTGCTTGCTCGGTTACTTTAATTTCGATGGGCAACCCGTGACAATCCCAACCTGGTGTAATCGGCACATGCTTACCACTCATGCGTTGCGCCTTAGTTAAAATATCTTTTAAAATTTTATTATAAGCATGCCCTAGATGGATATGGCCATTCGCATATGGTGGCCCATCATGTAAAATAAATTTTTCTTGGCCCTGATTATGAGTAAAACTTTGAGCTGCTAAATTTTCTTGCGCCCAACGCTCTAACATTATGGGATCGTCAAGCTTATGATCCGCTCGAATGGGAAATTCTGTATGCGGTAAATTTAAGGTTTTTTTGTAATCTACAGACATGCTTGTACTCGCTCTAGGGCTTATTATATATTTTGCTATATATAAATTAAATTTTTAATCTTCAAAGCTTTAATCAATTGTATCTAATTTTAGAGATTAAATCACCAGCTTGATCCCAAAATAACAAGATTTTATTGCTTACGTTCTTCCAAGTCTTGCTTAACTCGCTCAACAATTTTAATCATGCAATCGTAATGCATGGGCACTTCTGGTAAAATTTGATGTACCAAAACACTATCGTACACATGCGTTGTTTGATTGCGTTTATCTAGCATCACTAACAAAAGATCTGTTTCTTGCTCGGTACATAAACCAACCTGAAAACAAGCTCTAAATACAGATCTGGGGCTATTAACCGCTTCCAAATTGTAAATTTTTTCTAAATATCTTTTAAGAAATTTCCAAAAAGCCTCATGTGTATATTCAAATCTTTGCACCATTGAATCTTCAGACGCTAAAATAAATTTTAAATTACCTAGTTCCTGTGCTTCTAAAAAAACATCAAACGCGTCTTTTAAGGTTGCCAATGCTTTTAAAAGCAAAATTAGCGCAGTTTTCATGCTTTCCATACTATTCCATCACGCAAAATTTCTTCTTTAAGCTCTTGTGGGATCATATATAAGTCCACTAAATCTACTTCCACTGCTATAGGTAAATGCTCTAAGGTTACTCGCGCACGATACACTTCACCTAAATCGGCCATTTCACCTAGGTCGATTGCTATATCGACATCAGCACCCTCTTTATTAGTGCCACGCGCTCTAGACCCAAACAAGATTATTTTAGCACTGGGAAAATGATAATTAATTGCTTTAATAATTGCTGCTTTATATTTAGGATTTATATTTTCGGCCATAAAAATCTCTTTTTAAATAACTTTAATAATTTTTAAGAATATCACAGAATAGTTACTAGCGATAATCACGCACACAACTAATAATCACGCCCGCCATTAAACAATTAGCGATAATCGCTGCTCCACCATAGCTCACAAATGGCAATCCGATCCCCTTAGTTGGAAATAAGCCAGCTGAAACACAAAGATTAATTAAAGCTTGAAGCGTATTAAAAATAATAAAGCCAAAAGTTGCAAAGATCGCAAAATGATCTTTTAGCATTAAGGCAATTCTAATCCCCAGATAAGCAAATAATAGATAGATGGTAATTAACGCTAATGCTCCAACAAAGCCCGTCTCTTCGGCGATAATCGAAAAAATAAAATCAGTATGCTGCATCGGCAAATAAAAAAATTTCTGCTTAGAATTAGAGATTCCCACCCCAAAAGCGCCGCCAGAGCCGATCGCGATCAACGACTGGATGACTTGAAAACCCGCGCCCTTAGGATCTTCCCAAGGATTCAAGAAAGTAAGCACCCGTTTTAAACGATAAGCTTTAGTCATAATTAAGTAGACTATGGCAGGCAAACCCAAAAGCAATAAACCCATTAGATATCTTAATTTAAATCTAGCGATAAAAAGCATGATAAATATTGTAGTACAAAGTGTCACAGTTAAGCCAAAATCAGGCTGCCTTAACAATATTAATCCAGACACACCTGTAATTATACTAATGGGTAAAAGAGTTTTTAAAAATGCCCCTTTTTGATACCAATGTTTTTCTAATAAAAACGCAATATATAACAAGAGCGTCCATTTTAATAATTCGCTGGGCTGAAAACCAAAGCCCCCTAAAAATAGCCACCGACTGGAGCCATGAATTTTAGGCGCAAATTTAGGCACCAGAGTTAAAAGAGTCAAACAGAGCGATCCTAAGAAAGCCCATGGTACTAATTGTTTAATTTTAGTGAGCGGTATCGCAGCTATCCCCAACATGCACACTATACCCAGGGCTAAGCAGAATAATTGCTTTTTCATAAAATAAGCGGCTGAACCATAATTTTCTAAAGCAAATACAGAGCTAGCCGAATAGACAAAAACTATCCCTATCGTGACTAGCAACGCTAACAAGCCAAACAGATATTGGACATCTAAACGCAGTCTCTGCCGCGCATTATATATATTCATATTAGGCAAACTAATATGGCACTAAACGCTAAGTCAATAATTAAATTTTTCAGGCACCACGAACGTGTATTATTTTAAAACTAATTTTTTGAACTCTTGACCACGTACCATATAATTTTTAAACAGGTCATAACTAGAACCAGAGGGCGAAAATAAAACCCTGTCGCCAGGTTTTGCAATTTGCCAAACTTGCGCTACTACATCTGACAAATCAGCGCAAATTAAACTATTTAAATTAGCCGAATCGCACCATTTTTTTAAATCTTGTGACTCGCCACCAAAAATTAGAATCTGTTTTAAATTCTTAGATTTACGGTGAAAATCAGCTAACTCACCAATAAATTTATCCCGCTGTACGCCCTTACCCAGGCCACCCAAGATTAAAATTATGGGACTAAAAGAAATAGTTACACTATCTGAATTACTGGTATAAGTATTAGTATTGACATGCGCTGCACCAGTAACTGTAATATTTTTTAGATTAGCACTTGGATTAGTTAATCTTTCTAGTGCTGCTAGTGTCGCTTCTGGCACTGTAGACTTCGAATCATTATAAAATTTTACGCCATTAATTTCGGCAAATAATTCTACTCTATGCTCGATACCCGCAAATTTATACTCACGTAAAATATTTATTATATTACCAGCTGGTCCCCAGACTTGATCACGTATAACATTGGTATTTTTTGCTAGCTTTTGATCAAGCGTAACTCCAGGCAAAATTTCAGACGCCCGTAAATTATTATTAACTAAATCTAAAAACCCGACTAGTGCTACCCAGTTAATCAATAAAATACTCGGATCAAGTTCACTAATAGCTATTAAGTTACTAAACCCCCCTGCTTGCTCCCGCACAATAAAATTATCGCGCAAATAATATATTTGTTTTATTTTTCCAGAATCTATTAATTTCAAAAGTTTTTCTTCTGGCCGCGTTAACCCAAACCAACTTAGCTTGCTCTTAAGATTAGCTAAATTTAAAAGTCCTGGGTTATCTAATAACTCGTTGGGCAACAAACTAATACCAGTCGACTCTTGCAACTCAAATAAGTTTAGTTTTGCATTAAAATAGTCTACTAGATTATCGTGACGATCTAAGTGATTGGCGCAAAAATTGGTCCATAGCGCGCCCTGCGCATAGAAACTCTGAGCTTGCTCTAGCTGAAAACTAGAAAGTTCTAATACAACTAAATCTAAATCTGCTTGCTGTGCAATTAAGTCACACATGCCTACGCCGATATTGCCACCGACATCCACGCGTAAATTTAATTTAGTTAGTAACTCAGCCAACACAGTTGTAATAGTAGTTTTACCCAACGAGCCCGTAATCGCCAAAATTGGTTTATTAAAGCTAGCCGCAAATAGATCTAGCTCCGAGTAAAATTTGGGTTTATAAACTTGATAAGCCCGCAGATCTACCCCAGGACTGGGAATAATCAGATCCATAGAATTTAGAAAATTTTCTAAATTAACTTCTTGCGAAACACCTAAATCACTTAGCAGAGCTAGCTCTGCGGGACTTAATTCCCGCTGCTCAAAAACTGTCAAACTAAAATCACTAAACTTAATCTTAGCTAAATTGGCTGGGGGATTTATTTTTTGCACAGCCAAATATTTTAGGACCGACCAGCCCACAATCCCCAGACCCCACATCCCAATTTTTTGTGTAGCTAATGTCATATAGCTTCCCCCAGCCCAATTACTAAGAACTACTGCCAATTCATGGCTAGTTCAATTAATAATCTGACGCCTACACCGGTGCCGCTTTCAGAGCGATAATAAGGCAAATCTGGTACACCAAAAGCCGTACCAGCAATATCTAAATGTACCCAAGGCACATCGCCCACAAAATGCTGTAAGAAGCAAGCTGCCGTAGTCGCCCCTGCTTGATATTGTTTCGCGCCAATATTACACAGATCAGCTACTTTAGCTTTCACAGCTACTTTATAGTCGTCAGTTAATGGCAAACGCCAAACAAAATCGCCCGATTTATTAGCAGCTTTAAATACTTGTGCTGTTAGCTCTTCATGCTCACTAAACAGACCACTAAAGAATGGTCCCAGTGAATATGCACAAGCACCCGTGAGTGTTGCTAAATCAATAATCGCATCTAATTTATAGTGCTTAACAGCATAAGAAAGCGCATCGGCTAAAACTAATCTACCTTCAGCATCGGTATTCTTAACTTCGGCAGTTTTGCCATTATAGAAAGTTACGATATCACCGGGCTTAGTAGCCGTACCACTGGGTAAATTTTCTGCGAGTGGCGCTAACCCAATAATATTAATCTTAGGTTTTAAATCAGCTAGCACACCCATGGCTGAAATCACGGCTGCCGCTCCAGACATATCATCTTTCATCTGTTCCATGTTAAGCGCTGGCTTAATGCTTAATCCGCCTGAATCAAACATGATGCCCTTGCCTACGAAAGCAACTGTTGGCGCATTTGGCGCAGTTGTTTTGTATTCTAAAATTACAAATTTGCAATCTGCGGCTGCGCCAGCTGAAACACCGGCTAAACCACCCATCCCCATTTGTTTAACTTCAGGCTCACCAAAAATCGTACAGCCCAAGTTTTTAGCTTTGGCAATCTCAGCCGCAAAATTAGCTAAATCGTGGGGCGCTAATTTATTCGATGGCAAATTTACCCAGTTACGCGTCTGGTTAACAGCGTTACCAATTTTGGCACCAACATCTAGCGCAGCTTGATATTTTTGCACCAACTCAGGTTTATCAAAATTAGCACCTGCAATTGCGTAGGCTAGCTCGTGTACTAATTTCTCACCGGTAATAAATTGATCAAAGCTATAGTCAGCCATCAGACCAATAATTACTGTTTGCTTAATTAATTCAGCGGTATCGCAACCGAATAGATCTGCATCAGGTAAATTACCAACTAGTGAATTAATATTATAATGTGCCGCAGTACGAACAACTTTAGCTACCGAACGCCGATATTCTTCGATAGTTAATTTACGATCTGCTTTGCCTAGACCTGCAAAAATTAAATATTTTAAATTAGTTCCAGTCGCGCATGGCAATACTAAAACTTTATGGCGTTGGCCCTTAAATTTTTGATCTAATAATAATTGTGCTAATTTTGGCAAATAAGCTTGTGCTAAATCACCAAAATCTTGGCCAATATCTTCTTGCTCGGTGACAAAAAAAAGTCCGGCATCTGCTGATAATGATAGCAGATCACCGGAAACTAAATTAAATTTGATAGACATGATAACTTTCGCGAAATTTTATAAGAAATTTTAGGAATATTATACGGTCATAACTTTCCAATTCTGGCTTAGACCAATTACTTTGCGCTAAGATATTAAAAGCGTCAGTCAGTTCTTTTTCGGGATCACTTTTGTGGTCTAAATAGATCATATCTGGCTCCTGATTACCAAAAAATCACAAATTTTATATTTTGGTGTCTGAATTTACTTATTCTTAGCATAGCACTAGATCAGGTAACTATTCAAATATGAAAATAACACTAAAATTACTGCTGATCTTAATGCAAGACCTATAAATTTAGCCTATAGTTGCTTGCGTTCACCGAATTTGAATTTGCACAGTGTTTTACCCGACAAAGACCCAAGTTGTTTAGCCCACGCAGCGTCTAAACGCTTCATTGGGTCATCGAATGTGTCTGGGCCAAGTCTAAATGTGCCCCAGTGCATTGGTACAAATGTTTTTGCCTCGATTAGCTGAAATACTTGG
Organism: bacterium; assembly: GCA_947481115.1. Lineage (GTDB taxonomy): Bacteria > Babelota > Babeliae > Babelales > JABDEC01 > CANKVQ01. Next base: position 2,953 of record CANKEI010000023.1, on the reverse strand, counting down.
AGCGCTTCTTCAGCACTGACATGCGAGTGTTTCATCAAATCTCTGGTTTCGCATGGTCCAATTGGCAATAAAGCATAATCAATCGGCGTTCCAGCGCAGGCTTTAATTGCCGCGCAATGCGCTGCATTAAAAGCCGTGTCACCCGCAAAATAAAGTGTTTTACCATTAGTTTTAATTATCCAGCCACCCCACAATGATTGATGTGGATCCAAGCCACGACCAGACCAGTGTTCAGCTGGCACAAAAGTAAATTCAATTTCTTTGCCATCACGCGTAAATTTATTTATTTGCCACCATTTGTTTTCAATTACGTGCTTAAAGCCCCGCGCGGTAAACCATTTTTTCAAGCCCGCTGGGACAAGCATAAAAGGCTGATGAGCTTTTAATTTACACATACTAGCTTCATCTAAATGATCATGATGATTATGTGATATAACTACAAAGTCTATCTTTGGTAATTGCTCTGGCGTGATCCCAACTGGTGTTTTGCGTGGATATAAAACTGGGTTTAGATCGCCAAAAATGGGGTCGGTTAAAATATTGAAATTATTAGTTTGCATTAGAAAAGAAGCATGTCCAATCCATTGTAAATTTAAATCTAGCGAATTTGGCAACACTGGATCTTTTTTAACCCAGTCTTTTTCAACATCGGCCGTGTAATACTCGTTCCAAGTAGTTTTGGTGATCCAAAAAATCTGCAGGGCATGTGTTAGATGATGCCAGCGATTTTCGCTAGTATTGTTATAAAAACAACCATCTTTTTCAATGACCTGCGGCTGGGCAGTAGCAGAAGTTGTATCACCCTGCCAAAGTTTTAATTCTGGTGACAATCTGACAATTGTCGCATGCGATATATCGTCAGCAAAGCCTACAGCTGTGCTAAAAATAGAGCATATTACACTTAATTTAATTATCGCATTATTGAATTTTTTAGATTTAAACATTTTAGATTTAAACATAGAGACACCCCAAAATAATTAATTTAGACTGGCTTAAACTATGGCTAATCACCACAATGCCAGCATTAAGCTATAATAACAGGGTTAAGACTTAAAGTAAAAACCTCCCTGGCTGAGCCCATGCAATGCGCTGGACCAATCTGGCAAAATATTACTCTATACCTAATTTATAGCCTAAATTTGGGGCCCGCATATGGGTAAAAGAAATCCATGCGATATGGCGTACCAAAAGCGTGTAGCCCGCCTAGGTATGGTTGTGGATAATAATGGGGATAACCAGAAATTTTAGATTTGTAAGTAAGATTGGAATTTAATTTAGCTTCAGGTGACTTTAAATTTAAATTACTAGTTTTAAAATAGCGCTGCTCTAATTGTCGCAACTCACGACCAAGCTGTTTTTTAATAAATTTTATAATTTGCGCTGTACTATTAAAACCAGTTAATTTTTCGGACAAAATATTTTTGTGTTTAAACAAGCAAATTGCTGGCAGATCAGTTGTTTTACCTAAGCGTGATTTCAATAAACCAAGATTGTTTAAACTTAAATCTACTAATACTAAATCTATAAAATCTAACTCGTGCTCAACTAATTTAAATTGCTGAGCCAATAAATCTGACAAGCTAGCTTTAGTGTTTATATTCTGATCACCATAACTATTAATTTTTTCGACAAATAACACAGCTGTTAAAACTGGTAAATTATCACTTAAATATTCACGCTGGATAATTTTATCAAAACTAAGTAGATCCATGGGCGCATGATATTCTAAATCTTCGCTAGCTAAACACACTAAGAAACTAAAATTTAATAAATATATTAGTAAATATAATAGATAGTTCTTCAATATAGCGCCCCCTAATACTTACTTATGGTTCGATATAGTTCGTGGGAGTAACTTTGAACGCAGTGAAAAATTTTATCTAACCATTAATCATTAGATATTAATTATACCGGCAACTGGCTCTTTTTTAAATTTACCAGTAATAATTGTGGTAATAAAATTATTCACCATCTCTTCATAGATGGACGGACGATGAAAAATTGAATCACAGTGTCGTCGCCCCTCAGAAATCCATAAACGTTTATAACTAGCTGCTGAGTTTTCGTAAATTCTCGTAACCGCACTCACCGGCACTTTGGCATCGTTTTTACAGACCACAAAGAAGCATGGTATTTTAACTTTTTTAATAGACTCTACCGGAGAAATTGGCTTAACCATGGTATCAACATAAGAACTGTCAAAATTAACTGAGAATTTCAACAGCCATTTAATCACTGTTTGCACAAATGGCTTAAACGCGTTCTTCTCTAAATAAGTGCGACCAGGAATATCCCACTCGTAGCCAAAAACTTTAAACCTCAAAGCATCTAAACCCTGCTTGATCACATCTTCACTAGAAGAGAATGGCGTATCTAACCACATAGCATCAAATAATTTGCGTTGCGCCTGTGATTCGATCGCTGTAGCTGCACCCATTGAAAACGCAAAGGCAATAATCGGCTTCTCTTTAATTCCAGGTCGTGCCCGTAAATAATCTACCGCACCGAAGACGTCATAAACTTCGTCATACCCTAAAGTACTTTGTTGCTCATGCTTGCTTTCGCCATGCGCTCTGAAATCAAACAAGAAAGTGTTATATTTTTTGAATAGTAAAGTAAAGGGGGCTACATCAAACTTATCTGTGCCATAGCCATGTAATAATACAACTGTAGCCTGTGCATCTGGCTGATGAATAAAAATACCGTTACGGGCAATATATTCATTAGAGCTGCTATCGCGACGCGCATAAAAAACTACTTGTTCTTGTTTGCCAGCATGATGATAACCATAAGAGAAGCCATAAAGAGTTGGGTCTAACACTAAATTAATTAATAAAAAATTAATTAAGAAAAATAAGATACCTGAAAATTTAAAAACTAGCTTAAATTTAATTATTTTTTTAATTATTTTGTGTAATTTGCCGCGATTAACCATCCGCCCTGACCTACTCTC
>CANKEI010000022.1 GCA_947481115.1 bacterium | reverse complement strand
TATTATAAATATATAATATTTACTTATTCTAAGTAGTTTGCAATAAAATTATGCTTTTAGTTGCAAGTTTCTCTCCGCTCGTCCCGAACCCCGCTCACCCCGACCGTGTCCGTCGAAGCTTAGCGAAGTCGGAGCGTCAGTCGAGGGGGGGATGTTGCGGACAGGTAGTGAAAAAAACAGATGTCACAATTATCTTTAAATCAAGTTACCAAACATTTTGTTCAAGCTGAGCAAAAAATCACAGTCTTAGAAAATAGTAGCTATAATTTTCTAGCTGGGCAAAGTTATGCCATTTCTGGGGCTTCTGGCTCTGGTAAATCGACTATTATGCATATGTTAGCCGGGATTGAAAAACCTACAGCTGGCACAATTAATTTTAATCAACGGGCAATTACGGCAGCTGATCTGCAAAATAAGCTGGGCTTAGTTTTTCAAGCACCTAATTTAATGCCTGATTTAAACGTCTGGGAAAATATTGCGTTGAAAGGTTTAATCTTAGGAGCTGGTTTGCTAGTTGCTAAGCAGCGAGCTTTAGATCTATTACAACAAGTTGGCTTAGCACACAAAGCTAATGCCAAACCCACCCAACTTTCGGGTGGTGAGCAGCAGCGGGTAGCAATTGCACGGGCGCTGTATGCCCAGCCAGCATTTTTATTAGCAGATGAGCCAACTGGTAATTTAGATGTAGTAACTGGTCAAAAAATTATTGATTTACTAATATTTTTACAGCAAAAACAACAGATGGGATTAATTATCTGTACGCATGATAATTATGTGTTAGAAAAATTAGCATATAGGTTACACTTAGCTGAATCCAAACTTATTTAGAACTAACTTTGTGCTATAATTTTATTTTTTTACTATTAATTAGTTTAATTTAAAATAAATTTAAACTAATTAAATAATAGCTATATTTTAAAATATATATTTAGGTGCTCTGGTGAATAAAAGCTCTATTCTTAAAAAAACTTCACAAGTAGGTTTGTTGACACTGCTTAGTCGTGGTTTAGGTTTAATTCGCGAATATTTATTAGGTCGCTATTTAGGTGCTGGCATGCTGTCAGATGCCTTTTTTGCAGCCTATAAAATACCCAACTTTTTACGTAAAATTTTTGCTGAAGGCGCACTTTCGTCTTCGTTTGTACCCACGATTGTGGCGATTATTAAGGGCAAAAAAAACGCTAAAGAGCTCACCAGTCGTTTAATGACACTTTCGTTTATCGCATTCGAAGGTACTTTAATTGTACTTTGTTTATTAATGTATCTGTTGGCAGATTGGGTAGTTTATTTTGCTGCCCCCGGCTTTTCGCCGGAAAAAGCAGCATTCACGATTTCATTACTCAGAATTATGACGCCGTTTGTGATTTTTATATCTTCTAGTGCATTACTAGCTGGCGCTATGCAATCGATTAATCATTTTTTTGTACCAGCTTTTGGGCCAGTGTTATTAAATATAATTTTTGTCGGTGGATTATTATTGGGCATCGCTTATAACTTGCCAGTAGAATATTTGTGCTATGCGGTATTATTGGGCGGATTAGTTAATTTTTTGTTGCATATTTTAGTTTATTGGCGGTTTGGTTTTAAATTTAGTCCGATCGATCGTGAAGCTGTTAATAATTTTAAGCAATTATTAACCAAGTTTTTCCCCATCATGTTCGGCATGAGTATCATGGAAATTAATTTATGGGTAGACACTAGTTTTGCTTCTTATTTAGCTGATGGTTCGCTATCGATAGTACGTTATGCCTCCCGTTTTGTCGGGATACCATTGGGGGTATTTGCAGTGGCTTTCGCAACAATTTTATTACCCCATTTTTCGCGTATAAACGCTTATGCGCCTAAACGTTTAAGCTTTTATTTATATGAAGCTACTAAATTTATTTTTTGGGTAATGGCGCCAATTACAATTATTTTAGCATTTGATGCCGGCCAGATTTTTAGAACTTTATTTTTATCGAGTAAATTTCCACTTGATAAAGTACTGCAAGCGCAATCTGTGTTAATCGCCTTTACGCTGGGACTGTTTTTCTATTCAATTAATAAGATTTTATTAAATATCTATTATTCTAAGCAAGATACTAGAATTCCCACTGTCACTTCGATTATTTCTGCGATTATTAATTTAATCTTAAGCCCAACGCTAATGTATATTTTTAAAGCTACCGGAATCGGCTTGGCAACTACTATTTCAGCAATTATTCAAACTGGGTTACTGTTTTATTTCTTACGTACGCGCCATAACTTTGAGCTATTTAAGTTGCCAGCATTAAAATTTCTCAAACAATATTGCTGGCAACTAACCATCTTTATGCCACTCTTTTGGGGAATTCACTGGTCTGTAAAACAATTAATTATTAATTTTATGCCCCTATCAACTAATTTTTTATTGCATGGTGTAGGTTACTGGCTGTGGGATCTACCAGTGATGGGATGCATGTTCTTAGTAATTTATCTCACTCGTAAACGCTTTGGCTTACGAATCTATTTCTTGGATTGAATATTTGCATTAGGCTTGCAATAATAATCCACTTCTTGTGGCAGATTATATTGTGCTGGCTCTTTAGTCCACGTTCCCGTAGTATTATTAATTTCACAGACATCTCCAATAGCAGCATGTATCCATGGGTAGACACTAGCCGTGGATGAATCTAATGATGGTATTGTTAGATGACTAGGATATTTCCCTGCTGTATAATTTGCATCTGTAGTTATATCATAGTTCCAGGGCCCATTTTTACTTAATGGTGTTATTGCAAGTTCAGGGTTAGTAGGCATGCAAGTCACAAAATTACTTGTTACTGGGGATGGATTAGGGCTATAATTACCAAATATTTCTGGATAAGTTTTAACTAAAAGATCTGCAGGGTTGTTGTTAATAACAACTGAGAGATACCCCGCACCGCAAACAGCACTACTGCCGCTACGCAATCTGTTACTGACTAATTTGTTAGGTGGTGCTGCTATCAAAAATTGTGAACCAGTGAGTAAAAGCAGTGTTAAAATTAGTAATTTTTTCATAACAGCTCCATTAATAAAGATAAATACTTAATTGATTATTAATTAAATCACGCTCTTTCAATCACAAAATATCATGATTTTAATCTTTTCTACTTGTATCTCAGGCTAGCAGGTCGGCAATCAATAAAGCAATAGTTTTTTTATAAGCTGCTAGGTTCTAGGAGTAAGTCCCGGTAAATTTAGATAAAATTCAATTAAGACAGGGAAGTTACTAGTCAAATTAGTGAATTTCTTAATTTTTAATCTATAGTTCGGAGTTTTTCTAGGCGGTCATATTCGTTGGCTAAACGAGTATCCTTTTCACTGCTAATTATTGGTTTGAATGACTCTGAAGTAGCCCTGGTTGGGCTAGAGATTGTTTTTTTGGGATAATAACCAAAAGCGGCAATTCGATCTAAGAGCTTAGGGATTTTAGTTAATTTTTGCTCAAGCTCAGCAGCTTCACGCTGGGCTTTAATAAGTCTAATTGCTTGCAATTTAGATTCTAGACTTCTTTCTAGAGTAAAACACTTTTGGTTCTGAAAAAAAATTTCATGAGCACGACGCTGCTGCTCTAAGCCTTTCTCTAATATATTTTTTATACTCGCCATTGCGATAGTTGCTTTTAATTTTATTATTTTAGGATCTAATTTAAATTCTAGAAATTTTTCTTTTGCAATAGCACTTTTTTTTGCTTTAATTCCTGTAGCAGTTGTCCTAGAAGATTCTTGGGCGCAATTTGTGTCATCTGCAAGTAAATCTAAAGTTTGTGATTTTAAAAATTCTGGATATAGTTCCTGTCTTAGTTGATCATATGTCTCAGAACTGATTTTTCCAGCATGAACATAGTTTGAATAAGTTGTGCTCCAATATCTGGTAATTGTAGTTGATTTTTGGGTAACAGGATCTATTCTTGGTAGGTATATATCTCTTTCAGTCTCAGTATATGTACGATGTGCATCTGATAGAAAATCTGCGGGCGTATATTTATTTACATTTTTACAATTTCTTAAATCGATCCCTAAAGCGCGAGTTTCACGTTGTATAATTGTGACTAATTCTGGGCTAGCCATTAATATAGCAGTGTGCAATGGTGTATTTTCTAAATCATCACGCTGTTGTAAAATATTGTTTAGTCTTATTTTAGTCAAACGTCCTGATGGTGTATTCTGTCTTATTTTTGCTAAAAATTCTTCTAATAGATTTGGCTTAGCGTCTTGGATTATATCGTGAATAGATTTATGTGATATTGGCGCGTCGTAACTTGCGAATGAATTTTTTTCAGGAGTTGGCCTAATTAAACTGCTATCAATGGCACTGGATGTAAATGCTCCTAAGGTTGGTGTTGGCGCGCTAGGACGAGGCGATATGTTAGTGGTAGAAGCGTCATCTGATATAGGCAGTGATGGCGATAGCAGTGATGGCGATAGCAGTGATGGCGATAGCAGTGATGGCGATATTGGTATGATTGACGAAATAGTTACTGTTCTTGATTGCTTTGGTGCTGGCGCTAGTTCTGCTGGTGGGATGGTTAATCGGGCAGGAGCTGCTGCAGGTACTGGTTGCTTGGGTGTCGGCGCAGGTGGGTTATCTGTTGTAATAGGTGCACCAAATAAGCGTTCTTTGGCAGCAATGGCTATGTTAGACATGCGCGTCCAGTAGCTAGGTGCGGCTAGAGTTTCTGGTTGTGTACTAGATTTTTCAGCAGGCTCAGTACGATCTACGGCCCAAAGCTGGGGTAACCAAAAACTTAAAGCTAAAATTAGCCAACTAATTTTTTTAAATTTAATAATATTTAAAATTTTGCACTCCAATTTAGCCATGTTTGCAATTTAATGAAAACAAGTTTCTAAGCTTTTCAATGCGGTGATAGCATAACAGAAAGGTTTTGTGGTTGCAAAAGCTCGCTAGATATCTTAAGATCACGAATTTGTGAATGCTCCTATTTTTGATGTAAAACTTCAGGCCTGGCGAGCATAGCAAAAGGGCTTTTGGCAGATGGTGTAGTGCCAGTGAATTTGTCGATAGCTAAATCTAATGAGCTAGTTTGGCGATCGGCTAATTGTGGATAAATTAAAGCTATGAGGCTGGGATCGATAGATTTGATTGGTGGCGAACTATCTGATAATAGATCTGTTTTGGATTTATGCTTACTATGCGATAAATTAAAAGCTTGGGCATGTTGGTCGACTTGTGCACGAACTAGGGGTCGTTTTAGTAAGTTTAAATTATCAGTGGTAGTAGAGTTTGGCCCAAAAATAAAAGTGTGGGCAGTTGACGATGCTATTGTTGGAGGTGTTCTAGTAGGTAATATTTTAGTGGGTGGCGGGGTTGGAAATCTTACAGGTACGGCTAAAAATTCTATCGGTAGAACTCTTGCGGGTGCTGGCGGTTCTAATGCGATAGCTTTCGGTTCAGCTTTAACTAAATCTGGGCTTCTCGGGCGACAATAAGTTCCAGAAATAGTCGGACCGATAACTGTCTTAGCTGTTGGCAATAATTTTTCTGATGTGGGTTTAGCGCTTTGGATGAGCTTAAGATCACGCCAACTAGATCTAATACTAGCGCCAAGATCTTTAAAACTTCTACTTAATTCGCTGAAATTATCAGGAGCTTTACTTACTCTAGCGCCAGAACCGTCAAATTTATTTACGACATGCGATGCAACTATGCGCTCTTTAGAATGACTACTTTTAGCTCGATGTTCCGCTATCATGTGATCATATAGGCATTTATGTCGGTGTGTTACAACACACCAGATCAAGATTTTACCGATCATTGGTGGAATAATAAGATCTAAGGCATGACAAAATCGTTGCGGCGATAAAGGGCTCAGCAACTCTAATATTTTTACAATTCGGATGGTTTCAGGTGAAGTTGACTCAGAAGTTACAAGTCTTAAAGTTTTTGCAGTTAGGGCTAAATATTTTTGAATATTTTTGATATTTCTTGCTATATCACTTAGGTCTTTAGTTGGTTTTTTATCCAGCGTATAACTATAATGATACGTAAAAATAAGCATAAAAATTAAAAAAAAATTCAGCAAAAAATTGCTCGATGCAGCCAATAATTGCTGGTTAGCTTTGATCATAGAGCATAATATTAGCTATGAGCGCAATAATTAAGCAATAATTTTAAATTGTTAAACTAAAACAGGTGCTGTAATTGTGTTAAACTGTTCGCGAGCTTTAGCTTTACTTGAACCTAGTAATAGTACATGTTGCAAGCGTTCAAATTTAGAAGAAATTAAAGCTTCAGTCTCTTGATATTGTAACCAAGTAAGTTGGCCGGCACGCATATCTTGGTAAGCTTGGTTATAAAAAGCAACTGGTAAGTCTGAGCCAATTAAGCCTATGACATAGGAAAAGCGGGCCACTAGGTTAGTCAATAAATCATTGCAGTCTTCGGCATCTTCAATCGCGCCGCATTTATTTAAATTTTCTAGCTCATGTCCCATACTGGCAAATTGCCGCCAGATGCCATCACGATCTGCTGGTGCCCAAATAATGCGATTGATGCCATTTTCGATTAAGCGGGTGACCATTACTTCAACTTTGGGTGTCCGGTGTTGGGCTAATAATGTCGGAAAATTTTCAATTAATTTAGCTAGTTGTACGGCATTGACGTATTCTAGCGAGAAAAATTTCTGGTGAAATAAGCGTAAAACCGAGATCACATACTCTTCATTTTGTTGTGAATCTTTGCCATATTGCAAAAATTGTATAATGTGACTGAAATCATTAGGTAAAATATCTTGGGCGTATTTAGGATGATTATAAACATGTTTTAGGTAGCACTGTAAGCCAGTAGTTGTAAAATTAATGGGGGCGCGCAGTTGTGTATCGTCATTTAAATCTAGTATGTCATTACTAGTGATAATAATTTCTTGGCCTTCAGTTAAGCCAGCTGATAGTTGTGTTAAATTAATTAAGCATAAAATAGCCAAAAAATTATAAAATTCGCTTTTCATAACTCGATCCTCTATAGTAAAGTTTCTAAAATAACAAAATTTAAATAATAAAATTTATAGCATATTTAGGTTTACTTTAGTTTATTTTTTTAGCTAAAATAAATTGTTTAGTTTGGATACTAGCATAATTTATTTTTGGGATAAATATTATTAATTTTTGATATGTACATGGTTCGATATGGTTCGATGTAACTCACCACAGGCTTTTTCTCCCAAGGTCAAAAAAACTCCCAGGCGTCGCCGAGGCTATGCCGGTCAGGCACCTCGAACGTGTCTGAAGATATATGTTAGATTGAATTTAATTAGTATATAAATTTATACAGTTGATAGTTTCGGTTGGGGATAATTAAAATATGGCACTGTATTTTTATCGGGCCTTATCGCGAGATGGCCAACGAGTAAGTGGTCAACTAGATGCTGCATCATTACAAAATGCCAAAGAACTATTAGCTAAGCGTAATTTATATCCGGTCGTGATTGAAAGCTTAGAAAATCGTAATTTAGGGTTACCATGGTACCAGCGTTTATTGCAACGAAATACTGTGACAGCTAAAGATTTGATCTTATTTACCAAACAATTTGCAGTATTATTACGCTCGGGTGTGCCGGTTTTACAGTTATTAGAATTAATGGCGGAACAGTTTACGGGTCAGTTACATCTGATTTTAATTGCCCTACGTGATGGTATTAAAGAAGGTAAGTCGCTAGCAGATGGTTTAGAAAAACACCCTCAAGTGTTTTCTAGTATCTATGTGCAGCTAGTCCGAGCTGGTGAAGCAACTGGCAACTTGGAAATGATCTTAGATCGTTTGACGATTTATTTGGAAGAGCGGCAAAAATTACGCAAAAAAATTATCAGTACATTATCAACACCCTTAATTCAGTTGATTTTGGTGGTACTTGTGACCATCGTGTTATTAACTACGGTAGTGCCAAGTTTAGCGCAAACTTTTTCTCAAGAAGGGCGAGAGTTACCGTTACCAACCAGAATTTTATTAGCTATATCAGGAGCTTTAACTGGGCATTATATTCTGATTTTAATTATTTTAGTTTTGGGGTTAGGCGGGTTTTCTTTTTGGAAAAATACCCCTAGGGGCGCTTATCTATTTGATAAATTTAAATTAAAAATCCCGGTAATTGGTTTCTTTGTCAGAATGGGAGCAGTCGTACAATTCAGTCGTACATTGGGTATGTTAACCGAAGGTGGTGTGACACTTTCTGAAGCACTTGATATAGTTTGTAAAATTGTCAGCAATAAATTTCTAGCAGAATCTTTAATGGAAGCGCGAGACAATATTATTAAAGAGGGTCGCATCGCGCAATATCTAAAACGTACCCAAGTTTTTCCTAGTATCGCAATTTATTTAATTAAGACTGGTGAAGAAAGTGGCGAACTAGGTCCCATGTTAACGACTGTGGCTGAAAATTATGAAGAAGAAATGACTGAATATGCAGATAAATTGTCTTCTGCGTTAGAACCAATTATGATGATCGTCATGGCAGCCGTAATTGGGTTTATAGTATTATCGATTATGTTGCCAATGATGGACCAAGTAAATATTGCGGATGTGCAAAGGAGTTAATATGTTGTTATCCAAAAAAAATAATTTGAATTCTAAGCATACAAAGCCAGGTTTTACACTTGTAGAGCTAATGTTTGTAATGGTAATTACTGGAATTTTAGGTTACGTAGCTGTAAATAAATTTAGCCAATGGCGAGAAGCAGCTAAAGAAAGTAGCACTAAAACTAATTTACGTGTGCTTGAACAGGCTATTACTAGCTATGAGTTAACTACTAATCAATATCCGCAGCGCTTAGAAGATTTGATCATTAAGCCAGCCAATCTGACCCAAGCTCAATGGAAAGAATCATATTTAAAAGAAACTAGCTTGCCAGTAGATGGTTGGAAAAATGAATTTTATTATAAATTAAATCCTAGAGGTCAGAGACCACCGTACATATTATATTCTTGGGGTCCAAATGGGGATGGTAGCCCGGACGATGAACATATCAGCGCTTAAGCAGTCTGGTTTTACGCTAATTGAACTGATCTTTGTGATCGTGATCATTGGCATTTTATCGATGGTAACTCTGCCCGCTTTACATTTAATTGGCGGCGATAAACGGGCAGAGTTTGTTAATGAATTAAGTCACTTGGTACAGATTACTTGGCAAAATGCGGTAGTCACTGGTAAAGTACACCGAATTGTTTTTGATAGTGCCAATCATGAAATTAGAACAGAGATGCGCGAATTAACCGGTGAGTATATTTCAGCAGCAGGAGTTTATTTTAAAACTAGTATCAAGTGGGATCTAGAAAGATTTGCCATTAAAGATTTTTATATTACTGGTATTAAGCCTGAAACTAGCAATAGTCTAAACTTTTTGATTTTCCCCGAAGGCGTTACGCAGCCGATAATAATTAATTTTGCGGGTGACGAGCCGCTTAGTCTGGTATCAAACCCTTTTTCAGCGCAATTCAAAGAATATGACACCTATCAAACGCCCGCAGCCTAATCCCGGTTTTTCATTTATGGAGATCATGATTGCTTTGTGCATGATCGGGCTAATGTTAACAGCACTATTTGGTTTGCAGACTAGTGTGTTTAAACAAATTAGTCGGGCGCACAAATTAACACAGCAGTCTTTGGCTTTGCAAAATCTATTAATTGACCATAATTTTTTAAATAATTTATTTACGAGTGTTGGCACAATTGAAAAGCATTTAGAGCAGCCAGTGCTAGATTTAAAAGCGACCTTTGCAGCGCCCAGCACGACTTCCAAATTAGAAAAATTCGTAAATATTCGCTGGATTAAATTAGAGCTAGATGGTGGTGAAACACTAGTCATGGCAGTACACTTGCCGCAGTTAGCTGAAGCAGAAAAAGATAGCGAAAACGATAAGATTAAAGTTGAAGGTAAGTCAGGGGATGCAACTGATGATATTAAAAATACTAGTGCGCCCAAAACTGGGACTAATCCTGGTAACACTTTTCTACCAGCTGGAACAGTAACGCCGCCGGCACCTAAAGTCAGTCAGGGGCACTAATGGTTAAAAAATCTAGTGGCTTCACTTTAATTGAACTGATTTTTGGGATTTTAATTTCGGCACTATTGGTTACTATGCTATATACCTGTTTATATCAGTTACAGCGAGCAGCGCGTATTTCAGACAACATTTTATCAGTAGATATGCGGATCTTAACTTTGAAAAATCAGTTGAGTCGTGATTTAGCTGGGGCATTTATGCCTAAGGCAACCGGTGACGATCAAAAATATTTCTTCGGTGAAAGTGATCGTGGCAATCTTAAGTTGCTCACTTTTATTAGTCTTAATCCATTACGTACGGCAATTGAAACTAACCCTAAAATGGTACGTGTACGATACCAAGTTAGCAGCGTAGCGGAACAATCTGAGATGTTTAAAATTCAACGTGCTGAGTCTAGTGGGCTAGAATATATTAAATTAGCGGATGCGCGAAATTATACGGTGATTGATGAGATCAAGTCACTGAAGGTAACTTATTTTATGCCTGAAGAAAAACCTGAGAAGTCAGATAAATCTGCAAAAACTGATGGAGTTAAAAATAGTAAAACTAGTAAAGCTGGCAAAACTATTAGCGATAAGTCAGAATTGCTTAAAGTTAATTTTGTTGCTAAGCAAGCGGGAGAATTTAAAAATTTGCCGGCCTATATTAAATTTAATATCGAACTTTGGGATAATCAGAATCACATTAGTACTACTAGCTACGAGCTAGATTTACCGGTCTATACTTATAAACAAATTATTAAGGTTAAAAAAAATAAATCAGAGAAAGATAAGCTAGGCGTAGATAAATTAAAAGATCAGACACTGAAAGATCAGTCTGGACAAAAATTTGGCGATTCTAAAGATCATCCAGGCGCAGAAAAAAAGCCTGATGAGCCCAAAAATTAAAGTATATGTAGGAGCATTAAAATATGTTGAAAAAGAAAAAATATTCTAAGATTGAGCCTAAATATATTTATGATAATACAGATAAAAAAATTGAAATAATCATAAAGTTTAAAGATTTTGAAAAACTAATTGGGCAATTGGAAAATTTGCATGATTTAATTATGATATATGAGCGGACAAATAAAGCATTTAAGGCAATTCCATATGAGCAACTCAGAGCGGAGTTGTTCGGTAATGCAAAATAACTTTCAAGGATATTCAATAGAGTTTTCACAACAAGCCAGTAAAGATCTTAAAAAAATTGAATCGAGTGAATCTCGTAAAATTGATCGTAAGTTGAAAGATTTAGTTGGTGGAAACCCAAATGTTGATATCAAAAAAATAGAAGGTGCTGAGCGTACATATAGATTACGCTGTGGTGACTATCGGGTTATTTTTGAAGTCCATAAGCATATAATTACAATTTTAGTAGTTGGTGTTGGTCATAGGCGTGAAGTTTATAGAGGGTACTAAAATATGTTGAAAAAGAAAAAATATCCTAAGATTGAGCCTAAATTTTTAAAAGATAAGCATGGTAATCGAGTAGAAGTATGTTTAAGTATAGATGTATATGAATCAATATTCGAAGAAATCGAAGATTTGCAGCAGCGCGTAAACCAACTTAAAAAAGCAAATGATATCAAGCAAAAAGTCGCAATTAAGCAGAAAAAAATATAGGTTGCGTGTGCACAATAAACCTCAGAATTCTGGTTTTATCTTACTGTTAACGGTTATATTACTATCGCTAATGATGGCGATCGTAACTAAAATTTACTATCGCAGTTCTGGTGTTGTGCCGTTTATACATACCAGTTTAAAGCGTGATCAAGCCCATTTATTAGCTTTTAGTGGTGTACAGCTGGCGATGTCTGTTTTAGCCAGCAAAGATTATGCCCAAGAAGAGTATCTCAAGCAAGTGTTCCCAGCTGTAAATGATTGGCATAAAATCGAATTGAAAAAAGAGATTGATGGAATCGATGGTGAAATTAATTTTTGTATTACTTGTGAGCAGGGAAAATTTAATTTAAACAAGTTATATGATTTTGAAAAACATGCTTTTCCAGAAAATAAACGCAAGGCTTTGGTAGAAATTTTTGCTAAAACTAGTTTGCTTAAATCAGACTTTATTACTGAGTTAGAAAATTTTCTTAAAACTAAATCTAAGCCATTAACTGATATCGCTGAATTACTAGAATCGCCTAAGTTGGTAGAGTTATTCAAAGATAAAATCTATTATGCACCCAGCAAAGTTAATCAAGCTAAAATATTTTTAACAGATTTATTTACGGTAATAGACACACATGCTAAAGCTAACCCATTACTACTGTCCAATAGTGTTTTGAATATAATGGGTTTAAATAGTTATCAAGATGGTGCAGCGCGGCAGCAATCAGTTGCAGCAGTATTTAAAAAATTACATGATTTACAAGAGAAACCTAAAGCTGGTGCGTCACCGGCCAAAGCACCAGAAATTGAAGAAATTATTAGTGATTTATATGGTGTGCCCAAAATTTCTAAGCTCTCGTCAGAGATATTATCGTTGTTTGTAGCGGATATTTTACCGCCTATGACCTTTTCGGTGCTAGTTTACAGCACAGTTAACTTAATTACCTGTAAGATTTTTGCTATAATACAAAGCGATAATGCCAACGGCGGCACGTATTTTAACGTGGTCAGGCTGTACTGGATTTAGTTACTTTTAGGAAATCGCAACTTGCAAATAAGTACAGAAGCTAAGGTCGGGATTTTTGTTCTGATCGCTTTGGGGATCTTTGGTGGTACCGCATTTTATTTAGGTGTATTTCGTTTTGATGTTAAACGTTATAACTCTTATTATGTGCACTTTAAAGATGCCTCAGGACTAGATGATAAGGCCAATGTTAAAATTGCTGGCGTAAAAGTGGGCTGGGTAGATGACATTACATTGGAAGAGCATGGCGGCCAAGTCAAAGTTAAATTAATGATTCGCAATAAATATCAAGTCCATGCCGATGCGCGTGTTGAAATTAGGCAAGAAAGTTTACTGGGCAGTAAATTTATTGAAATCTCGCCGGGTACGCCAGAAGCTTTAGTTATGAGTTCTGATAGTACGCTGCTGGGTGGTCGACGGAATAGTACAACTGCATCGATTGAAGGTTTAATTGCTCGCATTGAGAGTATCGCTAAAAATGTCGAGGATGTATCAATAGCGCTCAAATCGGTGATGGGCACTGAGCGCGAGCAAAATTTACAGGCGATTATGCAAAATCTAGATAAAGCAGCCAATAACATAGCTTGTTTTACAGGTTTATTAGCTAATAATAGCGATAATATTGATGATATGATTGCCAATGTAAATCAATTCACTGCTGAATTAGCGCCATTGGGTCGTGATATTAGACACTTATCAGAAAAATTAGATACGCAGATTTTTCCGGCAGTACAACACAGTTTAGATAAGATTTCGAATGTTTTAGATCAAGACTTTGGTAAAATTACTGGCGAATTAGGTGATACGATTCAGTCAGTGAAATCTGTCGCGGAAAAGATCGATCATGGTGACGGTCTTTTAGGCAAAATGATTAACGAATCCGAAGTCTACGAAGATATGAAAACTGTGGCACATGGGTTACGTAGCTATGCTGCGTTGATTGATAATATGGGTGTAGTTGTAGATACCCATTTTGAATCTATGTACCGTAAAGCGGAAGATTATACGCATCCAGACTCTAAGGGCTATTTTAATTTTAGGTTACACACTTCGGAAGACTGGTATTATTTAGTCCAATTAGTTGGTTCCGAAAAAGGAGCGGTCACTGAGCGCGTAGAAACTAAACGTAAATATTTTAATTCCGATAACGAGTCATTAAGCGATGCGCAGATTTTGGCCGCAGATTTAACGCCGGTGACGGTAGAGTCGTTGACCTTAAAGCGTAATACGTTACGCTACGGCTTGCAGTTTGGCAAAGTGTTCCATAATTGGTCATTTAGATTCGGGGTTTTTGAAAATAGTTTTGGCTTAGCTACGGATTATTATGTACCATTTTATGATGAACGTTTACGCTGGGTGTCGACTCTCGAGGCATTTGATTTCAGAGGACAGGATCGTTTGGATGATCGTCGGCCACATTTAAAATGGCTAAACAGATTATTTATTTTAGATTCGATCTATTTATCATTTGGCATAGACGATTTTGCTTCGAAAGAAAATAAAAATATATTCTGTGGGCTAGGCATTAGATTTACTGATGATAGTCTCAAATATATGTTCGATCGTTTAGGACTAAATGGGATGGCGCACTAATTAATGAAAAAGTTTTTACGAAAATACTTGGCGTTTAAAGAGATGTTGCGAATACGGTGTTTAAATTATAATTATATAGTGAGTTTATTAATTCTAGGTATAAGCTTGTTTTCTAACTCACAAGTTTTAGCGACACCTATTACGCAAACCACCGTTAATGTCGTTAAGCAGCAAGTACAGCGGTTTATGCGTAAACATAAAATTCCTGGCATGGCAGTAGTGCTGTATGTACATAATACGCCTTATATTTTTCATTTTGGTTATGCTAATCGTGAAAAAAAAACTCCGGTGACGCGGGATACATTGTTTGAAATCGGTTCAATTTCTAAAGTTTTTACCTGCATATTAATTGCGCAAGAAATTTTAGCTCGACGCATGCAGTTACATGATTCAATTAGTGATCATATTGCTATTTTAAAAAATAATCAGCGCTTGCATAATATGACCATCGAAAAGCTTTGTACACATACATCATCATTGCCATATGACGCACCATTGGGGATCAGATCTAAAGACAGTTTAATTAATCATATGGTTAAATGGCGACCAGCAACTAATCAAGCGGTTTATCGCTACTCTAATCATGGGATAGAATTATTGCGCGTAGCATTAGAAGAATCAACCAATAAAACTATCAACAGGCTATTGTCAGAACGTATTTTAGTACCACTTAATATGTCTGCTATTGGTGTAATTGTCCCAGAAAATTATAAAATTTATTACGCTAAATGTTATGATAAAGCTGGTAATTTGACTACCTATTGGGATCGTGAACGACCTCTCTTATTGGGTTCAGGTGGCTTACGAGCTACCAGTGTCGATATGTTAAATTTTCTGCAGGCCACAATTGGTTTGCCTAATACGCCACATGATTTATATCGAGCGATTAAACTTACGCAGACGCCGCATGTTAAAATTGGACATTTGAAACATGGTTTAGGCTGGGCCATGGACAGTTTACATACTAAAAAAATTGGTGGTTTAACTGGGCAGTTAGCTGAAAGAATTACCTCCTCACAACGTATTTTTAGTGGACATTATTTATTCGATAAAACTGGTACTACCAACGGTTTTCAGGCTTACATTGGAGTAATTCCCAATCAAAAAATCGGAATAGTCTTAATGGCTAATAAACGTTTACCTAATGGTTGGAAAGTGATTAAGCAGTTCGGTAAAGAGTTATTACGTCAAGCTAGCAACTCTACTGCGTTGCCAGCTATTAAATAAACTTTTAAGATAATTTAAGCGGCTAATTCTAGTTTCAATATTTTTAATTTTCTGATCATTAGTAGGATAAAAACGTGTCAAGCGCCAAAATTTAATGCGCTGACAAAAATTTAAATATTTATGAGCAGTGGTTAATTCACGTTCAATTTCAATTTTAAAAGAAGTTTCATAACGGCTTTTAATTACTTGGTCTAAATCTTGAATTAATTTTAAATTATCAGTGGCTAATAATTCGTTTAAATTACAGTCAGATTTCCAGTCGCCTAAATTGTTTGGCTGATCGAGTTGTTGTTCGAGTTGGGTCAATTTATAGAATGAGTATGCATATATTAAGCCCACCAGACAAATGCCGGTCATAATTTTATGATTATTAAGATAGTCCCAACTGTTTTGGCCAGCTTGTTGCAACTTGTCCCAATTGCTTTTTTGAGCCTGTTTTTGAAGTTGTGCTTGGGTCTGTTTCTGCAATTGCTCTTGAAGCTGTTTTTGAGCTTGCAATTGTAGCTGCTCTTGGAGTTGTTTTTGGACCTGTTGCTGCACTTGT
>CANKEI010000021.1 GCA_947481115.1 bacterium | reverse complement strand
GTCAGTAGGATTTATATTGTCCTTTAGATTGAGGCCTAATCCACTTGGGGGGGTGCCAGTGATATATGTATCGAGATTTTTACAAGCATTGGCATCAGCTAGTGTCATAGTGGGTGGTTGTGATTGACAGTCTAGTAAAAATGTGGACACACAAGAGGCGATTGCTCCGGCACCAGTAAGTCCCAGGCTAGCTTGGCTTGAGATACATGCTTGATAAGTTGAACTATTGCATAGCTGTGCTCTATTTGCAGGGGTATTAATGGCACTGCAATTTAAGTTAAAAGCAGCATTAGACTGGGCGGCAGTTAATAACATTGATGAGGCCCCTAAACATGTCTCCCAGCAAATTTTGGTGTAATCAACAGTATTTAAACAAGTAGTTGTAGCAGCGTGAATGCTGGCAGTTGTGGCAGTTTCAACATTAGGGACGGCGGCTTGAAAGCAAGTTAGGTAAGTATAGCTGGTACATAAATTATTGATCAAAATATCAAGTTCGGTACTGTTGGCACCTTGGCAGCCAGAAATTTGTGCTAAAGATGTAGCGGCTTGAACTTGACAGGTAGCAGTTAAGATTGAACCTGGGCAATATTGATAGACACCGTTAGGTGTTTGTGTGACATTTGAAACCCAACCAGTTGGACAATATGCATCTCGATTAGTGCTGGGGATTGGTGTTGTGCTAGGTGAGGCTGGCGCAACTGGTGCTGGAAGCATCCAATTCGTTTCCTTAGTCCAATGGCCATTAGCATCGCAAATATCTAAGTATGGGCACTCATAGATATCATGAGAAGAATATAAGGGGCATTCTGATTCTGGTTTAATTACATTAAATAATGGTGTTACGCCACAACGAACAGCAATGTTAGTAACAGAATTATTGAAGTTTTCAATATAATAATTAGCTAGTCCTAAACTTTTACAAATATTTATATAGTTAGCGGTAAAAGCATCTGTATCTTGGATACAGGGATTAGTAGCCACTTGGCATTCTTCCTGAATTACCCCCGTAATACAGGATTCAATGCAGCCTTGAATGCTAGCAAGGGCAGGAGGTGGTGCTGTATTTAATGTATTTTGTACGCAAGTTTGGTAAGCAGCGCTGGCACATAACTCAGTAAAATTAGCATTAGCACAGCCATTTACTTTGGCAATCATACTAGGGGCATTTAGTTTGCATAATTGGGCAATAGATGGGCAATACTGATAATTGCCATTTTGAGGGTCAGTACTGCTGATAACCCAGCCAGTGGGACAAAATAGATCTTGATTGCTGGAGCCAATTGCAGTAGCAGGTAAGCCTGGGAATGTACTTATTAGTGCTCCTATTGCAATCGCAGCTGGTGGGCAATTGGGACTATAATAGGTATTGCCATCATAAGCACAATCTAGAATTGTACCGTTGTTTTGGCAGCAAGACCCTTTTCCATTTGTCATACAAAGAATCGCACTGTTGTTTTCATTTGCTCCTAAAATTTTTTTCGTTAATCCCGGTGATTCACAAAATGCAGCTGAGGTCATTCCGTTTTGGTATGTAGTCAGAAAGTAAGTATCTAGTTGTGCTGCATTGCATGAAGCTATATAAGCATTAAAAAGCGAGTCTGGAGAAGATATGTTACACTGTGCTATTACAATCTGACTGTTATAAAATAAACTGATAACAGTTATTACTAAATAGCTTAAATTTTTAATTATCTGTATAAATTTATTGTTTATAATTTTCATCATACCCTTTAATTAAAATATAAATTTTAGTTAAATTAAGAGTATCTAAGTTAAACTAAGCAACACTAGTTTTTTGATTTTAATTAAAATTTATAATTTAAATAAGCTGGTTTCAGTTTTTAAATTTATTCAAATCGTAAATTAATTGTGTGCAAGATTTAAATTTAATGACTTGCATGTCACATGCTTGCGCCGCCTGAAGATTTTTATCACGATCGTCGATTAGGATAAAATTATGCGCAAGACCACTAAACTTTTTTAAAAATTTATTAAAAGCTGCGGGCTGGGGCTTACTTAAATAATTATCGCTAGCACTAGCTACTAGCTCACCCATAAACAAATTAAAAAGTTCCGGATATTTTTGTTTTAGAAGCTCAATCGACTGTTCACCGATATTCGAAAAAATTAATAATTTATAGCCCTGCGAGTTTAGCTGTTTTAATAATTTTACTATTTCGGGCTTAGGAATTTGGTTATTAATAATTTTAAGTGCAAATGGGATCACGCCAGCTAACTTGGGATATTTAATTTTAATATTCAAGACAGCTTGTTCGACTACGGCACCAGTAAATAATAATTTCAGTGCATCCCAGGCTAGTCCCGGGGTACAAGCTGCGCGCAAGACTAATAATTTTTGCTTATAATTTAACTGCCAAAAATCTTTAATTCCAGCCCAGATACTAAAAATAAAAATTACACCGTGTAAATCAAAAACTAAGATTGGTTTATTTTTTTTTAACATAAAATTTATGGTTCGATATTTTTTCTTACGCTAACGCTCCAGAAAACACTCCCAGGCGTCGCCGAGGCTATGCCGGGCAGGCACCACGAACGTATCTGAAGTATTTTTTATAACAAATAATTTTTTATAGTTACTAATTTTTTATAGTGCTTCCGGGTGATTTTTAGCAGTCATAGTAAATTTTCCAGTGCCCCGTGGTCCAAATAAAAAATAGCTCTGATCAGGCTCTTTAAACACCCGTTTAATATATTTTAAACTCACAATTGACCCCATATAAAGTTTTACTAATATTAGTAAAACTAGTTAGTTTTTATGAATCTAGCTAGCTCTGCCGTCACTTTGCGTCTCATTATGACGGTTGCGTCGTCACTTTGCAAGATTTTTGGGATATATGTTTTTATAATCACTTTGCTATACTAAAAACTTAGATAAACTTTAATATTATTTCAAATATTACGAGATTAGTAACATGTTTAAACTAAGTAAATTTAAAATCGACTTGGACGTTCGCAGTACCCCTGCTCTCGTCAAATTCAAGCTAAACTTTTCAAGACAAGTACAAGATAAACTTATTATAATCACAAAAGCAGCGTTTTTTAAAAAAATTAATCTTAAATTAAATATTATAGGGGCCGTCTTACTCTCTAAGTTAATCAAATTTAGCTATTTAGTGGGCTCGCAAGCTAGCTTCTTCTCAGGCATTAATATTATAGCGCCTATGGCGGGGATCTTGGGTGGTCTAACTGGAGCACTAGTTGCTTTTAGCACTAAATTAGCCTGGGGCTTAATTACCGGCGCCGGTTTACTGGGTTTAACTACAGGTTATTTACCCCATTTGGTAGCTAGTTATTACTGGTGCACTAAGTTTAAATTATTTCGAATTTTATACCCGTTAACTTGTTTAATAATTTTTGTGACTGGGACTAATTTAAGCTATGGTGCTGGTGCGAGTGCTGGCTTATATGCTGGTTTATGGCTAATCCCAGCGGTCATTGGTACGTTAAATACTAATAATAGATTTTTATTAGCTTTAGGCAGCACGTTTTGTGCCCATGCTACTGGCTCATTAATTTGGCTGGCTCTGGTGCCTATGACTAACTTGCAGTGGGTCAGTTTAATACCGGTGGCTTTAGTGGAACGCTGCTTATTTGCCGCTGGCATGTATGCTGTGTACACAGTGGCTGTTTTATTCGAAAAAAGTTGGTTTCAAAAAGTATTTAATTTACGAGCAAATAAATCTAATTCCGAAAGCTTATCAGCATGAACCATATTCAGCATCTGGCAGCCGTGATGGACGGCAATCGCCGCTGGGCGCAACAGCGCGGTTTAGCGAATTTTTTGGGCCATCGTAAAGGCGTGCAGCCAATTCGGGAAATTATCGAAGTTTGCTTAAAACATAAAATTAAATATTTGTCGCTTTATGCTTTATCAACTGAAAATTTAAAACGGGGCACCGAAGAAGTTAATTTTTTAATCGATTTGATTATTCAGGGATTAACCGAGCATCTGCCAGAATTTCTAGCTAATGGCGTACGCGTCAGGTTTATCGGTGATCGTAGTTATTTGCCATTAGCTAAATTGTCTAGTACGAAAATTGCGCAAGTAAACCAAATTTGTGATCAAGTAGAGTTAGCTACTGCGCACTTAACCCAGTTGAATTTAAATTTTTTATTTTGTTATGGCGCGCAGCAAGAGATTTTAGCGGCTGCTAAAAAATTAGCTTTACGGGTTGCCGCTGGTGAATTACAAGCTCAAAATATTACGGCCCAAGATTTAGAAGATAGTTTATGGACGGCTGGCATGCCCGCACCTGATCTGATTATTCGTCCGGGCAATCGACCATGCATGAGCAATTTTCTATTATATCAGGGAGCGTATAGCGAACTTTATCATACTGAAAAATTATGGCCCGCTATGCAACAAGTCGATTTTGAATTAGCGTTAACAGAGTTTGGTCAACGTCGGCGCAGTTGGGGTCTCACGGCGCCTCAAAAAAGTATCGAACCATGAAAACTAAAATAACCATTCTGGGTGCCGGAGCTTGGGGCCAAGCAATCACTAATTGCTTGTGTGATATTAACAATACTACTAATAATTATAGTATTACACTCTGGTGTCATGAAACTAATGTAATTACTAATTTAGCTAGTCAGTCGAGCCAACCAGATATAAGTGTCTCATATAATACAAGTAAATCGCAAAACTTAGCTAATTTTAAACTTGAGATCACGCAAGATTTAACTAGCGCACTAGAAAACTGCGAATTTTTATTTATCGCGATTCCGGTCCAATATTTGCGTGAGATATTTACTAAACTAAAAAAAATAATAAATCTTAACACCAAAATTATTTTATTATCTAAAGGCATCGAGCAAGAGAGTTTATTATTATCAAGTGAAATTGCGCAGGAAATCCTGGGACCAGATATTAAATTAGCTGTTTTGTCAGGCCCGAGTTTTGCACATGATTTACAGCTTAAACAGCCAACAGCTGTAATTATCGCAGCCGAAGATTTAGCACTAGCACAAGCAGTTGATAATTTATTCACACCTAAAATAAATTATCAACTAAATCCCAAATTCGAAACTGTGATCAACACTGATACTAGTGTTCGAAATAATAATTATTTTCACGTACAAATTTCCCAAGATATTTTGGGGGTGCAAATCTGCGCTGCTTATAAAAATATTATCGCTTTAGGTGCTGGCTTGCTACATGGTGCAGGCTATCTTGATAATACACGAGCTTATTTCTTGACTAAAAGTTTACAAGAATTAAATTTGCTGGTTAATAATCTAACTACTGTTTATGGCTTAGCTGGTGTCGGCGATTTAATTTTAACTGCTTGTAGCCACAAAAGTCGCAATTTTCAAGTCGGTGCTAAATTAGGCGCAGGAATTAAGTTAATAGAAATTATGCATGTACCAAGTTTAGCTAACTGTGAAGCGCTAAATACAGTCAAGTCGATTGATTTATTAGCGCAGAAATTAAGTTTAAATTTACCCATTGCGCAAGCAATTGCTCAAGTCGTTTATGCTGGTGCACCTGTTAATGAAATCTTAGATGCACTTAAATAAATTTAATGGTTCGATAATTATATAACCACTTTAACTCGTACTTCTGGCAGCTGATCCAGTTTTAAAATCGTGCCAGCTAGCGGCCACTGCTCTGTAATTAAATAACTACTACTATTATTATTATTATTACTGTTGCTGTCACCATTAAGGGCACCACTAGCGTAATTACCCCCATTTGCAGTATCGCCAGTATCTGTAAAACTATTTTTATGATTTAAATCTAAATTTACGACTACTAATTTTAAATTATTGGTTTGTAAAAATTCTTGCACCTGCGTTAAATCTAAGTTAACTAAATTAGGCATTAAAACTGGCTGGTGTTGTCCAGCGCTTAAATAAACCGTGACTTGCCGTTTATGCATAGGACTATTAGGCACCGGATTTTGAGCAATACAAGTGCCAGTTTTATGGGCGCTGTTTTGCGTATAACTTAAAACTTTTAAGCCATCTGGCTGTGTTAAATTTTTAATTTCAGCACTAGTTTTACCAATTAAATCTGGCGCTAACGTCAGATCTGGTTTGCGTGACGTAACTACAAAAATAGTTTGATTCGGCTTAATCGTTTGTCCAGCATACGGCTTTTGGCTAATAATAATTTGATCGGGCAAACTCGAATCAGTTTTTTCGGTAATAATTCGCACGTTTAAATTCTGAGCAGATAAATTTTTAAGCGCATCGTAAGCATTATGCCCCACAATATTGGGGGTAATTAATTCTGTAGTTTGTTGAAAAAAATTGATCAACTGGTAGCCCAATAAAAAAGCTACAAACGGAGTAATCCACAAGAAATTTTTTAAATTATTTTTAAGCACAACTTAACTTTCGATTGTAATTAAATTTAAATTTTTTAGCGCACAGCAATTTATTTGACAATATATTTACTAATTTCTGTTAACAAAATTTGTGGATCATGCGCAACTTGATCTTGATCTAAAATCGTCCAGGCTTCGCATAAATCTTCGCCGGACTTTGTTAAATGTTGCTTAGCAAACGCTTGTGCATTAGCTACTTGATGACTAGTCGTGCCAGTTTTTAGCGGGATCACAATCGCTGGTTTATTAAAAAATAAAATTTCAGCTAAGACGCCTGCCCCAGCGCGGGTAATAATCACGTCAGCTAAATTATAGAGCTGGGCGATTTCGTGCGTATAAGTAAATAAATATGCTGGAATATTATGTTGCGCATAAAATTGTTCTAACTGAGTAAGATTAGGATTGGCACCAGTTTGGTGCAACACTTGAATTTGGTCAGCTAGGGGCGCTAGCTGCAGTGCTAAATTGTTAAGAAAGTTAGAACCCTGTGAACCACCTAAAATAAAAATTGTAAACCGGTTTGGAGCCACTAATGGTTCGATACATTCCTGCGGAACACTCACCACGAACGTGTCTAGAAAAATATTGTGCGAATCCTGTAGTATAGTGGGAGCTTGATGATCGGGATTAGTAATTAGTGCGTTAAAACTAATTAATTGTGTATCATGATCCTGTGCCGTAAATCGTACGGGATAATCAACTAGTTCACACTTCTCTTGTTCACTTGCACGAAAGAAATTTTTAGTTTCAGCAAAACAGATTTTAATTTTGTTAGCTAGCGGCGCCAAAAACATAATAGTTTTCCCAGGCTCTAAATTTAGTTCATATAGCTCGATGGGAATCCCCAAAATTTTAGCTGAAAAGCAGACTGGAATCGCGCTAATCCCGCCCGTTGTAATCACCCGCGTAACTTGTTGAACACGTAAAATTTCGCGTGATTTTAAAATAGTTTGGATTAATTTATAAATAAATGTTGGATAGCGCCAAACTTTTTGATACGGGAATTTTGGCAGTTCTAAATATTTTATAACATCAATAAAATTATACTTAGCTAAAATATCACGCTCTAATTTATGATCTAAAGTAATAAAGCAAATTTTATGCTCTGGGGTAAGTTTACTAGCAATAGTTGCACACGGGATCATATGGCCACCAGAATGGGCAGCTACGAAACAAATTGTGTTAATTTCAGTATCTCCAGTATTCGCCCCATCCCTCGACAAGGGTCGGGACGAGCAGGAAGAAATATTTTTATAATCGTTTGGGTTCATGATTTGCACCTAACTAAAAAGTTTTTGAGCGCTAAGCGCAATTCTGGATCAGCAATATTTTTGAGGGTAGTCTGTTCTTGCACGCTAAGTTTAATGAGCACTGGCTTAGCTATAACTTTATTTTTAGTACCATTACTATTTACTCCAGCGTTAAGCTGAACAAGTTTAATTTTGGGCTGATTTACATATCTAAATCTTAACTCAGTAAAATATGCTTCACCAATAAATTTATTAATTTGGGCTAACAATAAATCTGACATACAATACAGCTCTTGCATCCAAGCTGTATCATAAACACCCAGCACAACCATGCGCTGCTGGACCCGTTCAATACACATGCGTGTGCTCAGTTTGCCACTAATTTCTGGCCAATTTACCAATAATTTACGTTTAAAAAATTCTGGTTGATTATCAGCAGAATGCGCAAAGATAATATTTTCTAAAAGTTTAGCTAGTGGTTGCACGATAGATCTCGACAGTCTCAGGATTGGCCAAATCAGTAGTTTCAGTGCCAGTATTCCAATTAATATATGCGCGCTGCAATTTTGGATCAACTGGAAATTCAGCTGAGGCTTCTTTTAATCTTTCATGCAAGCCTAACCAAATTGGGAAAGCGGTCCAAGAAGCATAGGTATTATGACCCATTGATTGGTTACCGTCTTGGCCAATATAAACTAGTGTCGTCAGACTAGGGGTCGCACCGGCAAACCAGCAACTACGCGAATCATTGGTCGTACCAGTTTTGCCAAAAGCTGGTGTCTTAAAATTACTATTATGAAATAATTTTAAAAAGTGCTGCATACTAATCTCTAATACTTTAGCCACTTGGCTCGTAATTTCGACTGGCAAGACTTGTTCTCGATCAATCTGCTTTTTCCAAATTTTATGGCCCCAACGATCTTTAACCCATTTTAAATAATGCGGCTCAACATAGATGCCGCCATTAGCAAAGACATTAAATGCACCGGTTGCTTCTTTGAGTGTGACATCTACGCACCCCAATGCCAACGATAGATAGGGGTTAACTACGTTAGTTAAGCGTAGGCGCTGCGCTAGGCGCACCACTTCGGAAATATTAGTTTTTTGTAACAGTTTAATTGGCACAATATTATTAGAGATGGCTAACGCTTTAGCTAAACTCATTTGACCAAGAAATTCCCGTGTATTATTACGTGGTGCCCAAACTTGGTTATTAACCAGTAATTCGATCGGCTCATCGATTTCAGTTTCGGCAAAATTATGACCATTTTGCAACGCTACGGCAAAAACAATTGGTTTAAAAATTGAGCCGATCTGGCGCCGCGCTTGCAAGGCGCGATTATATTTAGATTGCGTAAAATCCAAGCCGCCAATTAAAGCGCGCACTTCACCAGTTTTAGTATCGATGGTCATTAAAGCACCATCAATTTGGTCGCGTAAATCAGCTCGTAAAGCTTTTACACGCACATTAAATTGTTGATTTGCGATCTGCTGAATCTTTTGATTAAGTGTAGTTCGAATAATTAAACCGCCAGAATAGAGCTGTTTTTTACCAACTTGAGTTTCCAAGAAAGTCCGAATGGTCTCTTTTAAGTGTGGTGCAAGCACAGATTTGTCATAAGTAACTAAGCCCAGTGGTTGCTGTACTGCATATTCATAAGTCGCTTGATCGATTAATTTTTGGTTAAATAATTGCTTTAAAATTAAATTACGGCGATTAAGTGAAGACAGTGGACAAAGCAATGGACAATATTGCACTGGCGATTTAATCACGCCGGCTAAAGTAGCTGCTTCATGTGGTTGAATATCTTGAATATTTTTACCAAAAAAACGTTTACTAGCCGCGGCGACGCCATAGATGCCACATCCTAAGTAAATATGATTTAAATAAATCTCTAAAATCTGTTTTTTAGTAAACTGACGCTCAATTAAAACAGCTGCGATCTGCTCTTTAATTTTACGTGTAAAAGTTTTTTGCGAATCTAAATACAATAATTTTACTAACTGCTGCGTAATCGTACTAGCACCTTGAACTTTGCGGCCAGATTTTAAATTAGCAAAAATCGATCGCATAATGCCGCGATATGAAATGCCCTGGTGATTAAAAAAATCACGATCTTCGGTAACTAGAAAAGCGTTGATTAAGCAGTCTGGTATTTCAGTCAATGGTACTGGATCACGACGATCTAGCTCAAATCGGCCCCATTCCTGATCATGATCATCAAGGAGGATTGAAGCTTGACCCGGATCGTAGTTTTCAAAAACTTCGAAATCGACCAAGGGATTTTGCTGTAAATATACCGCCATCCCAGCGACAAAAGCACTCGCACAAACTATTAAAGTGAGTAAAATTACGGATCTGATACGCATAGCTATTATTATAGCCGGATTTTAAATTTAGCGTTATATTCTTTTGCATGTTAATCGTGATTATATTACTACTTTTTGATCTATGCCTGGCGGGCTACTTACATGGTTTTTGGCTTAGTACAGTGCTAGCTTATTTTACCATTCAGATAGCTTGCCAGAGTGAACACCGCTGGTGGCCTAAAATTATACTCAGTGGTATATGCTTAGCACTTGAAGGCTTTATTAAATACCCCTATTACGAGACCACCGTAATTTTAATTTTTTTAACAGTTATAATTGGCCAATATCTCTCAATAGAGCTAAACAGTCGTAGATTAGCCAGCTACTTAATTTTATTAATTTTTCTAGGTTTACAAAGCTCAGGCTTAATTATTCAAGCTGTTCAGCACCGTGATATTAGCGTTATTACTTTAGGGCGGCTAATCACTGAATTAGCCCTAGATTTAGCTTTAATTACGGTATTTCTTAAAATTCCCTGGATCACCAGGAAAAATTTGATCTTATGATAAAAGCCCGGTTTTTGTGCTATGCTAGGTATATATTTTAGTTCTTTAAAATTTTGGGATGGCAGATTGGGTAACCGCGCGTCATTTGTTATGCAAATGTCGGGAGGAAAGTCCGGACTCCGAACGAAGAAGGTACCCTGGAAGAACCTATTTATTTAGTAATTCAATCAGGGGGGACGTAAGTCCATGGATAGTGCCACAGAAAATAACCGCCTGTCATGTTAATTTATTAATCTGGTAGGTAAGGGTGAAAATGGGCGGTAAGAGCGCCCAAGCTGTTTAAGTAATTACTTAGCGGGGTAAACCCTACCTGGAGCAAGACAAAGCAGTATGTCCGATGATTCGTTTCGATTTAAACATACGGGTATGTCGCTTAGATAAATGGTTGCCACTGTTGTATAAACAGTACAGAATCCGGCTTATAGATTTGCCATCCTAAAGCAAAACTAATTTTTTTTAGAACTACATTTTAAATACAATTTTTTATAAGCACCAACCATCTGAACTAAACTAAAATCTTGCAACACAGTTTTATATAAATTATCGCCCAATTTTTTACATAATCCCGAATCTAAAATTAATTTTTCTAACGCTAACTCTAGCTCTACTAATTTATATGGATCAACTAATAGCCCATTATAATTATCAGTAAGCACGTCATGTAAATTCAAGCTAATAGTTTTATGAGAAAATTTTATGAAATTATTATTACTATTTAATAAATTTAAGTTAGTGCTAGCTACCACTGGCAATTTAAATAACCCCGCTTCTAGCAGTGCCATAGACAAGCCTTCGTAATAAGAGGGCTGCACAAAACAGTCGAAATATTTATAATAAGCTAGCGCTTGAGTGGTTTGCACAAAAAATATTTGCTGGCTTAAATTTAAACTTTGCGCCTGTGCTTTTAAACTTAATTCTAGCTCACCAGAGCCGATAATTATTAATACTAAATTGTGATATTTAGTATTGTGATATTTAGTTTGGAGATTAGCAAAACTAGTAATTAAATTGGCATAATTTTTGCTGGGCACTAATCTACCAACGGTGCCGATCACAAAGCTATTAGCTGGGATGGTTAGTGTGCCCGCCACATCCCTCGATAAACTTCGGGACGAGCGGAAGAGAGATGCTTTTTTTACCGAACCACAGAAGAGAGATGCTTTTTTTACCGAACCACAGAAGAGAGATACTTTTTTTACCGAACCACAGAAGAGAGATACTTTTTTTACCGCTCGTCCCGAGCGTAGTCGAGGGATGTTGCGAGAGAAAGCTTTAAACTCTCCAATTCCATTTGGGATCACCACTAAATTTTTTAACTTTGGCAAAACTTGTTGCATCTGCTGGGCTGTACTAGCTGAAACCGCAACGGTTACCTGCGCCCAATGAGCCGTTAATTTATCTACGAGTGTCCTAAGATTATATGGGTGTAAATTTTGAGTATTATTTTTAACTTGGGAATTATTTTGGGAACTATTACTACTAACGGGCGAGTGGATGGTCGCGATCACGGGAATATCTAAAATTTTGCCATAAACTCGAGCCATAAAATTAGCAAACCAAAGTGAACTGTGAATTACATCTGGTCGATTTAGTTTAATTAACTGATATAATCTTACGAAAAACCAGTGGTCATATTGGTGAAATTTACCCCGTACATGTTGTGCTTTAACACCCAATTTTTCCAGCTCTAATAAGTTAGGGCCCGGATTAAAATATAGCACTGTATTTTCAAATATATAGTCTGGTGCTTCAGGATCTATTTTGCTGTTTTGCAACTCTCGTAGTAGACTTACCAGAACTGTTTCTGCACCACCAATTTTAAGGCTAGAAGTTAAATGCAAAACCCGAATTCGCTTAATATTTTTAACAGTCAAAATTTTGGTACTCGATTTTTAGTAATTAAAAAAGCTCTTAAGCAACTACCATATCAGCTAACATTCGCCCGCTCACCCCGACCGTGTCCGTCGAAGCTTAGCGAAGTCGGAGCGTTAGTCGAGGGGGTCGGGGGATGTTGCGAGAAGAAACTGTGAATTATGGAAGAAACCTAATACATGTCACAAAATCACAATTCAGCTAACTTTAAATTAAATCGCGGCTTTTTAATAGCCGTCGAAGGCATCGATGGTGCTGGCAAAAGTTCACTTTTAACTATTTTAACTAGTTTATTAACAACTCAAAATCTACCCGTAATATTAACGCGTGAACCAGGTGGCACACCATTGGGACAAAAATTACGCCAGATTTTACAAGAACGTGCTGTACCAGCTTGCGCCAAGGCTGAGTATCTATTATTTGCCGCAGATCGCGCTGAGCATTTTGAAACTGTGATTATCCCACAATTAAAGTTAAATCAGATTGTGATTTCTGATCGCATGGCCGATTCTTCGTTAGTTTATCAAGGTTACGGACGCGGTTTGGATTTAACTAAGCTTAAGTTTGTAAATCAGTGGGCCATGAATAATCTAACACCAGACTTAGTTTTATATTTACGATTAGATCCAGCCACTGCTTACGCTAGGCTGGCACAACGAGCACAAATTTTAAAAACTGAATTAAGTAGTTTTGAAAAAGAAAAATCTGATTTTGCGGCGCGCATTGCACAAGGCTTTGATCAAATTTTTGCCAATCGATCTGATGTGTTAATCCTCGATGGTGTATTAACTAGTGCTGAATTAGCCCAGCAGGCTGCTGCTAAAATTCTCGAGCTGGTTAAAAATTAATTATGCTAAATACTAACGCGCAACTCTGGCTAGGTGCCCCACAAATTTTAGCGCAACAAGTAAATTTATTTTTACGTACAAACTTTTGTAAAAAATTAAATTCAGAAAACTTACTAGATATTAACTGCACTTGTGTAGCGTGCCAGCAAATTAACACTAAGCAACATGCGCAAATTTGCTTTATTAACCCCGAGTCGGGTTATACTGTTGAGATGGTTAAACCCATTTTAGAACAGATCGTTTACAGCTTAGATACTAATCAAAAATTTTTCTTTATCTTGCCCCAGGTAGATCAACTTAGTGCAGTTTGCGCTAATTTATTATTAAAATCGCTGGAAGAACCACCTACTGGTTATTATTTTATTTTGCTAGCCCAGCGTTATTATCAAGTGTTACCAACTATTAGATCTAGGTGTAATATTAGTTATTTTAGTGCTAATATAACCAGTCTCGCACCCCATATTTCTGCTACTGGCGCACTAGTTTATCCCAAAGATACTGAGCTGCTTACCCCCCCAAGATCTACCTTTTCTACGTTCAGTGATTTAGACCCACAAAATAGTATCGCGCAAGAATTATACGAAATTTTAACGCACCAAAAAGTGTGCACCCAAGATTATTTTTTACAGCTAATTAATAAGTTAAATTTAAGTGATCTAACGCAGATCGCGCTTTTAGATCAAATTATTTTATACTGGTCGCAGTTATATAAACAAGAACTATACTCCCAGCACAATCTCACGCCTGCGCAAAATAATCTCGCCCAATTCGTAGATTTACTTAATCAACAACTATTGCAACCACCAGTGCGTGGCAGTGCTAAAATCTTCTGGCGCAATCTATTTATGCAACTAAACCAAATTTTAGCACCATAAGCTAAGCAAAATCGCCGGCCCAGGGGTTTTCTGCTGGGTCAGTAGGTGGCATTCCAGTATTCGTGTCATATGGCTTGAGACCATTTTCTATCATGCTTTGTTCATAACGATAGAGCAGAGCTGCGCCATCAAAATCCGCTTCATTGGGTCCATATTGGCCCCATGCTTTCATGTTTATTAGCATATTTGTATAAGCTGAATTTGAATCCATCGACATATACTTTAACTCATACCTATTATCTTTAAGCCCGCTTGTCCCAGGTATATTTTTAAACTGCTGGCCATAATTAAAATTTGCTAAATCATCAGCAGGTATGAAACTGCCCGTCATTAAGCGATTTAAAAAATTATTTTCAAATTTTACTTCTAATAAAGTTTGATTTAACAGGCGGCCCAGGCCTTTGATCCCCTCTAGCGCAGTGGGTTTAGTTTCATTATTCATGGCTAATTCTTGTTCAATTTGGATAATTCTACAAAGATCGTTATTTGCACCGCCGGCCTCCCCACCCGTTTTTAAACTATCTAAAGCTTTTTGTAGCTTCGGTAACGTGTCGATTGAGTTGTCAGCTATTTCCTCTAAGGCTTCTGGATTAGAGTTTAGCAGCGCATTTAGTATTGCCCCCTCTTCTTGCTGTAGTGCTGCAGTTTTGAGTGGCGGGATACCGGTTGGTCGCACAATGGCTATAACCTTATTTATAAAATCTCTACGGATCGCGACTGTTTCTGTGCCAAACTCAAGACTTACGGGATCGCCTGCCGCAGGAATTTGATGATTTAAATACAAGCTTTTAATAATCGCTTGGGTTAGCGGATCTTTTGCATCCGCTGTGCTTAAGGTTGTGCTAATAAAATTCGTGGTAGCTTTCTCATTAATTATATTATTTGTGATACAAAAACTTATAAAGTCAGTGAATGTATTAAAGTTAGCGTTTTCTATTTTGCTGGCCATAATCTGGGTGGCGTTAGCTTTGATCGCATCGATAAAATCTGATTGCTTTTTGTTATCAAACCGAACCGTTACTGTGTTCTGGCCTGCAGCCGTAATAGTTTTTACTGTTGGTGTAAATGTGATCACCACTTCTGAAGCTCCTTCGCCCTGAGCATTTCGATAATATCGTATTGCTATTACGACTAAGGCTATTACAATAATTGATCCAACGACGATCGCTATGGTGCTAGAACTATCAGTAGTGACACTAGTCGTGCCAGCAGGCGTGTTAGGTAATTGACATGCGCCCGCTTGGCAGGTGTAACCAGGGCAACAAACTGATGTATCTTGGGCGCAATTTTGATTGTCGCAATCTATACAATTGTATTGTCCAGTATTTGCATTTAAAGCACAATTTAAGCTCGCATTGCCATTAGGACAACAGCCTAAACTGGCAGCCGAACTGGATCCGCATAAATCTCCTTCAATCGCACAAGCTGAGCAATTTTTACTATCAGATTGTGTTGTTAAGCAGAATCCACCATAGCAGCAATTGTCGGCACCGCTACAGCTGCCGTTTAATGACACGCAACAAGCGCCGGCAACGCCATCGTTATCAGTACCGGTAGCAAGTCCTGCGCAGCAGGGTGACGCTGCGGTAGGTAGTCCTGTTTCGGTGCAATTAATGCAGACGCCAGTGTTGTTGATGTCACATTGGCTGCCAGCGCAGCAATCGGTTTGAATTTGGCATTTAATGACACTGGCATTGTTATTTGATAAACAGCAATTAGTGCGTTCGCTATCACTGACTGTGCTACAAATTGCTCCCGGGATACAGCTGCCAGTAGTGTCAGCAGCGCTAACAGTACAAGCTTGGCCAAGTGATAATAAACAACTATTTGTAGTTACGGTGTCACAAGTTAAGCCAGAAGCTGGGCAGCATGGCGTAGTGGTACTACATGATTGATTTAATTTTGGACAATCTACAGGGATTGCTAAGCAATTATTAGTTTTTCCAGTATCGCAAAATTTTGAACAACAATTATCGGGTTGTGTAGCACAGCTGCTACCATTTGGTAAACAATCGGCACCACAGCTGCCCAAACTGGTGCCCGTATTGGTACAAACTTTGCTGCAACAATCAAAATCAAAATTACAATCGCTGTTAGCGGTACGGCAAGTGGTCACTGGAGTTAAAAGACTTGCGATTGCTGTATCTTGCAAATGTGTAGCATAATCTAAAGCCGACCAAGCTGGCGCACTATTATAATTACGATTAGTTCGTAAATTAGGATTAACGCCACAATTTAATAAGCCTGATACGACCGCTGATTTATTGTTAATTATAGCTTGCATTAGAAGTGTGACGCCATTACTGTTGGCGGGAATAGGGTTACTGGGATCAGTATTATCAGCAGCTAAGTTAATTGTATTGGCTAGATAGCGCTGGTTAATATAGGTACAATAATTATTTGAAAAAGCTTGAGCGCCTGGATCTTGATACCATAAATTATTGATTACTAAATTATTGTATAGTTCGATTAAATTGCAACTAGCGTCAACTGGGTTGCAAGTCGGCGGCGGCGGAGGCGGTGGTGTTGGTGCTATGCATTTGCCCACGGTACCATTATTAGTGCTACAAGTAGCACCGCTACCACTACTACTATAACCGCAACAATCTTGATGATATAAACAAGCTGCTCCAGCTGCGTTACAAGTGGTTATTGGTGATATTAGAGCTGTGACATTAGCTTGGCCCGTCTGGTAGGCTGGGGTATTAGGAGTAGCAGTATTAAAAT
>CANKEI010000020.1 GCA_947481115.1 bacterium | reverse complement strand
TTAAAAGGGCTAAGCTATATTTTTGAATATTCATTGAGCGATCTCCTCTTCCATAAGAATCAAGATCGCTCTTTTATTATAAAAAGCAAGTCTAGTTCAACTTATTCAATTATTTGCATAAGTCCTGTTTTAATATCCATTTTCGCGTAACACGCTGTGATTAAGCAGCATGAGCCCTGCCAGTAATAAAACTGGATTTAGCGCTAACTTTAGTCTGGTTTCAGTAGAATTTAACATCAAAAAATCCATTTTATTAATTAAAATTTAATTAAAACTTATTTAAAAAAGTGAAAAATATCGAACCATAAGCTGCACTGGTTAACTGTTTTAGCTTTCTAGCGCAGCTCTAATCAAAGGGTCATCTGTGAGTTCTAGCATATTGTTACGATTAGCACCCAATTCGATTAAACGTAAAGCAGCCGCAGTTTTATGATGCCTAATGGCAGTTTCTAAGGGTGTTTTACCAGCATCGCTAGCTACATCAACATTTACGCCGGCATCTAGTAAGTGATCAATTGCCCAAACTTTGCCTTCTAGGGCAGCTTCATGCAATGGCGTTATTCCAGCAATTCCCCAACGACTATCTTCGATGTTTCCAGCAGCTTGAATTGCAAGTGTGAGTAAATCTGGGCTATCTGCTCGAATAGCAATTCTAAAATCTACAAAAGATCTTGCGCTATCATCTAAGCCTATAGCGCAAACTAAGCTAGTTAAGCAGCTACTGGTAATTATTAATATCAAATATAAATATTTCAAATCTTTCATCAGTAACTCCATTAAGTAACTCTATATGGGCACTTTGCACCTATATTATACAGATTATGCAGCCTCATTTCTGCGCGCTATTTCATCCTGTAAAATTTGAGCAATTTCAGGTGCATTTGCGCGTGCCCATTGAAGTGGTGTGGTCCCACGCGCGTTAGTAATTTCTAAATTTAATTCATCTCCGCCATATTCTATCAATGCTCTAACGGCATCAGATTTATGGTGCGTTGCTGCCAAATGTAACGGTGATATTCTAACTGGTCCAATTTGTTGATTAAAATCAGCGCCTGCCTCAATTAAAAGTCTGATGATTTCTCTCTTGTCTTTTTTAACTGCCTCAAATAATGGTGTTTTTGGAGAACCAGCTTTATGCACTGCATTAACCCCGCCTTCAATATGGCTAGCTTCTCCAATTAAATCTGATATTTCGTTAAGATCGTTCGCCGCAATAGCATTATCAAAACGGTTTGATAGATCATTTATATCGACTGCTTCTAAAGAAATTGGATTAGCAAGTATTATACAAATTACAGTAGCTAAAGATAAGAATTTTAGATTTTTCATAAATAACCCCATTTAACTAAAATTTAACTAAAATATGATTACTAGTTCTAAAGTAGCAAAAAGTTGTTTAAATAAGCAATAATTTGGATGTTTGATAATTGGTAGGCCTATTAGGAGCTGTTATTCTTTAATTTTTAACTTAAAATTGGTTGATATGTGCGATAGGGTCAGGCTTCTGGCGCAGTAGCCGTCATAAAAATTTTATACCAACAGGTGGCCATACTAAACAAAGCAGATTTGATATTACTAGGGTTGTGCGGGTCGGCGACTAGGCTGCCGAAGGCCAATATAGAGGCTGCGAATAACTGTAATATTTTTTGAGCTACGGGGTCGCTGTCATCAGAAATAATATTGTTGTCAGTTTTCGTTGTGTTAACGGCCGTAGAATTAGTGTTATGACTGGAGTTAGAGCCTTTGGTTAGAGAAGCAGTTGGGCTAGGCTTAGTTTTAGCTAAACCTGAATAGATTTTGCTTGTAATGGCACTAACGCAAGTTAATAGTAATAATAGCTTAAGCGCTGAAAGTTTTGTACGAACAGATATCGATACCATAGTTTTTAATTACCCGATAGTTAAGTTTTATTTTTAGATCTTAACTGGGATATTAAAAGCTTAGGGGCAAATGCAATGGTTTTAAATTTTAAAATAGAGTTAGCTGATTGGTGGCTGAACTTAGAGCGTAAAAATTAATTATTTTAGTTGTTGATAAGCATAATTTATTTTAAATTCGCCGGCAGTTTTTTCAAAAAATTTGTGTACCAATAATTCAGTTGAGTTTAAATCTGAGTTGATAAAAATTGCTAACAAATATTTTTTAAGGTGCTTTTAACTTCTTGATTGGGACCTTTTAATTTATAGAGTCCGCTCGCTTGATCTAGGCTGTCAATGGTTAAGTAACCAGTTTGAAACATTAAAGCTGTTAATGGAATTTGGTCAATGTCAAACGTTCCTAAAGTATATTTAGAGGCCTCGATATTATTTAGATTTAATAATTGTAGTTCTTACGTAATTCACAGTTTCTACTCGCAACATCCCTCCCTCGACTGCGCTACGCTCCACTCGGGATGAGCGGGTTGTGGGACGACTGTGTCCGGCATAGCCTCTGGCGACGCCTGGAGCGAGAAAAAATATCTTTTTTTGACTAAAATGATTCTTGAAGAGATTGTTTTAAAAACTGTTCACAGTATTGTAAATTTTAACATAACTAAATTAATACTCAGTAGTATCTTGTTGTTTAGCTTGGGCAGTTAAATTAATTATTTCAGATGTAATGGTAGGGTTAGTAGTATGTTTGCCAATATTAGTACTAGTGTTAGTTATGCTAGTGTTAGTATTATAAGTAAGTTGCGATGGATTTAGATCTGGAGTTTGAGTTTTAGTTGGAATTGGGGCAAGATTTTGATCTTGCGTTAAAATCTGAACTTTAATTACTTTGCGTAAATTAGCTTCAGCGATTTTAAATTTATAATTATGATATTCAAACAGATCGTCTTTCTTAGGTAAATGTTGTAACCGTTCAGTTAAAAAGCCGCCAAGTGTCGAAGAGCCTTCAGAAGGAAATTCTACTTTCAGCATAATGCTAAGCGATTCGATACTAATACTAGCATCTACGATCCAGCCGCCAGTTGGCAAAGGTACAATTTTGTGATGTACAGCTTCGTGCTCATCAGCAATTTCACCTACGATCTCTTCTAGCGCGTCTTCTAGTGTGACTAGCCCAGTCATGGAACCATACTCGTTAAGTACGATGGCCATATGCCCATGTTGTTGCCTGAATTCACGTAATAATTGGCTAACTTTTAAACTTTCTGGAGTAAATAAAATAGGTCTAATTAGGCGTTTAATCGGCATTTGTTTATATTGGTCAGTATTAATAATTGCGAGTAAATCTTTTTGATATAAAATGCCAATTATATTAGTCGCTTTTTGATGAAAAATTGGAATGCGCGAAAAGTGATATCGCGAAAAAATCTCTAAAGCTTCGCTCACTGAAGATTCTGAATCAAGGGCAATAATCTCAGTATCTGGCACCATGATTTCGCGCACTGGCGTGCGACCTAAACGAAAAATATTTTGTAACATGGCCGTTTTATCTTTTTCCAGTAAGCCATGCTCTTCGATATGCTGAATTAAATATTTAATCTCTTTTTCACTAGAATCTAGTTTTAAGATGGTATTATTTTTGTTGATTTTGCGCATGATATATTTAGACAATTTATCCAGCACTTGAATAAATGGTAATAATAAATAATAGCTATAATCGATAATGCCCAGCGCACTAGAAATATAAAATT
The DNA here is from genome assembly GCA_947481115.1 of bacterium. GTDB lineage: Bacteria > Babelota > Babeliae > Babelales > JABDEC01 > CANKVQ01. The sequence continues at coordinate 13,403 of CANKEI010000020.1, read as the reverse complement.
CGCCGTGTGTCTTAGCAATATTTTTAGGAATAATTTCACCGAAAATTAAAATTGCCGATGTGGCAATAAAAATTCCCAGCGTAAAACCTAAGTTGGCAGACCACTGCAAACTCTTGAATAACAGTTCGATTAAATCAGTAATTAGTGCAGCCGAAACGGAATTCACTAAACTGCTAACAATCAAAGTCAAAATAATCAGATGTTGCGGATGATGTTCTAAGACTTTTAAAATAGCGCTGTATTTTTGCATAGTACCAGACAGCTCTTTGATTTTATATGGTCGCAGAGCTGTGATACAAGTTTCTAAAAAAGCAAAAATCGCACAAACTACTAGTGATATAATTAAAACAATTAATTTTAAGGTTATAAAACTACCCATTTAGCTTAGTTCTCACTTTTAATTTATTTTTAATTTTAATATTTATTCTTCTTCGTCTGGAATATTTCTAAACTCTTTATCGAAGAAAGATTGTAAACGTTTAGAGCGAGATGGATGCCTTAATTTGCGCAATGCTTTAACTTCAATTTGACGAATACGTTCCCGTGTAACTGAGAAATCTTTGCCTACTTCTTCTAAAGTATGTTCAGATGCAACGTCGATTCCAAAGCGCATTTTAAGTACTTTTTCTTCTCTAGGTGTCAGTGTTTTTAGTACTTCACGAACACGCTCTTTAAGGTCGTTATTGGCGACAATATCAGCTGGCGAAGATTCATCTTCGTTTTCAATAAAATCTTTTATAAAGGCATCTTCACCATCACCAACTGGTGTTTCTAGTGAAATCGGCTCTTTCGAGATTTTAATAATATTTTTGATTTTTTTCTCGTCGATATTTAGCTCTTTAGCTAATTCAGCATGAGTTGGTTCACGACCATGTTCTTGTAAAAACGTATGCTTAATCTTACTAATTTTATTTAAAGTTTCGACCATGTGTACAGGTACACGAATGGTACGAGATTGATCAGCAATGGCACGTGTAATCGCTTGTCTAATCCACCAAGTAGCATAAGTTGAAAATTTGAAACCACGTGAGAATTCAAATTTTTCGACAGCTTTCATTAAACCAATGTTGCCTTCTTGAATTAGATCTAAGAAGTGTAGTCCACGGTTAATATATTTTTTAGCGATATTTACAACTAAACGTAAATTAGCTTTAGCTAAGCTATCTTTAGCCCGTTTGTCGCGAATTTGACATTGCACTAATTGCTGATGATATTTAATAATTTCAGCAGTTGGTAAGCCAACTTCACTCTCGATATTTTTAATCGTTTTCTGAATGGTCCGAATTTGTTTGTCGAGTTCATTAGCCAGATCTTTTTGATCTTCAGTCTGATTTTTAATGGCCGCTAAACGATCAAGTTCGGTCCGATATTCGGCAGTAGTGATCTCACGTTCTTTAATTTTAGTTAGCGCTTTTTCGATACGTTTACCAATTTTGCGAATAAATTTATTCGCAAAACGGATAGTTTTTACTGTAATAAAAATTTGCTCTTTGTTTTCTTTAATCTTATCGAGCATCTCTTGCTTATTACTTACAGTGCCAGATTTATCACGATAAGTACGATAAATTTTAATTTCATTTTCCATTAAATCACGAATTTGATTAATCGTGTTTAATAAAGATTTTTGCTCTTCTTCGAGTTTTGGTAAGTTTTCTTCATCGAATTCTGAAAATTGAATCACATCTTTAAGCGCGACGCCATTCTTGGGAATCTTTTCACCAATCGCTAATAATTCTTTTACCATGAATGGAAAATGAATTATTGCATCGATAGATTGCTCTTTGCTTTCAGAAATTTCAGTTGAAATGGCAGTTTCAGTTTTTTTATTTAATAATGGAATTTTGCCAATATCTCTCAAATAGGCTTTGACGCCATCTGTGACTTGTACCGAGCCAGTACTAACAATCTCGGAAGGTTCTTCGTCGTCACCATGATGATCAGCCGGTTCTTCCTCTTCATCTTCTTCGAATTCTTCAGTGAGCGTTACAGCACCTGATTTAGGTGCCACTTTGCTAACAATGTGACCTAGATGTAAGTCTTCATCGCCACCAGCAGTTAGCTCTTCGTTCATGACTAATTCGATATTATCTTTTTCGATTAAGTGCAAAAAATCGTTAATCGTTTTGTCGTCTAAATTATTTTCTTGGCAAAAACCCATAATTTCTTCATAGGTCAGAATGCCTTCTTCTTTGCCGCGTTGCAATAGTTCTACGACTTGTTCATTAGTATCTAAAAAGTTAGCTTTTTTAGTTTCAGCCAAGCTAATTTTTTTCTTGATAGTTGGTTTAGCACTCATTTTATTTCCCCCAATAAGGTTGTTTTTAATTTTTGAAATTCAGCTACGGTCTTGGCTAGCGAACTGTGATCTAAGCTGTCTTGCGCATTGGTAATTTGTTGCTTAGTCTGGCCAATAATAATCTTCCAACGTTTTTGTAAAAACAATAACATTAAATGTTTAAATTCATCAGGTCCGGTTTCTGCGCCTTCAGACATAATTGTTTGACGTACAAATTCTTGCTCATTTAAATCCAAGCTACTTAAAATCTTTTCAAAATTATATGCAAAATTAGCTATTTGCATAGTAGCAGGCGCACCAGTGGGTGTAATATTTTGTGTATTAATCAGTGTATCTAAAATTTTACTAAAGGGCACTGATAACTGTGTAGCTAATGGATAATATTGGCTTATAAATAATTCTGGCTGATTTATAATCGCAGCAAAAATTTTCTTTTCGATCGCATCTACTAAAATATTATTACTAGTTTTGTTTAAATTAGCTTGAGAATTATCAGGAGTAATTTGCGAATCACTAGACCCAGGATTTAAATTGCTGTGTGTGTTGACAGTATAATTGTGATTAGCTTTGACCGGTTTAACCCGTAAGCTTTCCACTGGCAAACCTAAAGATCTGGCCGCATCTTCAAGCAAAATCGAACGTTTTAACTGGTCTGGTATATTATTAATAATATTGATCAATTTCTCGATACCTTGAATTTTATTAGCTAATTTTTCATTATTAAATGATTTACAAGAACGTTCTACAATAAATTTATAGATATCTTGCGATTCTGCGATGGCTGTTTCCAGCGTTTCGCCACTAGTTAAAAAGGAGGCTGGATCGGCCCCTTCTGGCAAGATGATGACTTTGACTTCAATGTTAAAGTTCCAGCATAATTCTGTCAAGCGTAGGATCGCCTGTTGACCCGCTTGATCACTGTCGTAAAGTACATAAATTTGCGTACAGAAGCGTGAGATCAACTTAATATGCTCAGTTGTGCAGGCTGTACCTAAGATCGCAACTACGTTGGGGTAACCATGTTGAAAGAGGGCGACGCAATCGGTGTATCCTTCAACTAAGAACACCGTATCTTGTTGTTGAATAGATTTACGAGCTTTATCTAAGCCAAATAAAAGTGCGCCCTTATTAAAATAAGGGTTTTCGCGGGAATTATAATATTTGGCACGTTGATCTTGGGGTTTAAAAATTCTGCCACCAAAACCACAATAGCGACCTAGGTAATCTGTGATGGGAAAAATAATCCGATCTTCGAATGGCGAATAGGTATTGGTTTTAGTTTGAATTAAAATATTGGCGTTTACTAAGTCATTAATTAAAATATTTTGACTGCTGGCAAAATTAATTAGCGATTTGATTGCAGCTGGTCCATCAGCAAAGTAGCCAATCTTAAACTGGTCAATTGTGTCAGGTGTGATTTTGCGTGTTTCAACTAGATATTTATAAGCTAAACTGTTTTTAGTTAAATTTTTCTGGCACCACAAAGTTACAATTTCACAAGTTTTAAAGTGCTGCTTCTCAGATTGTAGCTCTTGTTTTAGTTGATCACGGGTAGCTAAAGCTTCCGGCACTTGTAAGTTATATTTATCAACTAAAAGCTTAGCAGCATCGATTTGGGAGCAATTTTCAATTTTGGCTGTAAAACCAATGGCATCGCCATTAGCATGGCAACCAAAACAATAGAAAATACCTTTATGGGGACTAACTGTGAATGAACCGGTTTTTTCATGATGGAATGGGCAACGACCTTTCCAATACACGCCAGCTTTTTTGAGCGAGGTATGTTCTCGCACCAAATCAAGAATATCTAGGTTAGATTTAACAAATTCAAACAGGTCCATAGTATTAGTATTATAGCGGAAAATTGTGGGAATAGCTAAAAGCTAACTTTTATTTCTTATGGTTCGATGCTTTTTCTCCTGACGTCGAAAAAACTCCCAGGCGTCGCCGAGGCTATGCCGGGCAGGCACCACGAACGCTCAGAGAGATTAGTTGTCATGAATTATAGTTTTTTGGAACAACTGACATAAGTGTATAAACTTGCACCAGCAAATATAATCCCTAGGGCCAGCACTTGTTGTAAGCCTAAAGCACACCAGCTAAGTAACTCTTGGTCAGCCCTAAAGAAATCTACGATAAATCTTTCTAGGCCTGCTAAAATTAAATAAATGCTAATCAGTTGCCCTGGTTTAGTGAAATATTTTTGGGCGAAGTAATACATAAATAGAAATATACCCAAGAGCATAATTGAACTATATAACTGCGTCGGGTGAATTTTAATAAATTTTAAAGATTCTGGCACTAATACATCTGGATGCGTATAAATTATTCCCCAGGGTAAACTAGTTAATTTACCATAGCAGCAGCCAGCTAAAAAGCAGCCAATTCTAGCAATGCTATGCAATAATGGCGTATAGATCGCAACTAGATCCAATAATTTTAGCCCAGATATTTTTTGATATTTTAAATAAATTGGCAAAAAAATTAAGCTGGCTAAGAGTGCTCCTAAAACTGAATAACCCGGCTCCCATAGCGCTAAGATTTTAAGTGGTGCTATAACCATGGGTTGACTACCTAAAGCCCATAATAATCTGCCGCCAATAATCGCCACCGGAATACTAATTAATAAAATATTATCGAATTGTTCGGTAGTTAAAATTTTGGGTCTAGTGGGATTTTTAAGTAATAAATATCTAAAAATTAAGATACCTGCGGCGATCATTAAGCCATAACAATTAAGATAAATGGGGCCATAAATATGGGCTAGATTCGGGTACATGAATTACTCTTTTATGGTTCGATACACCACTGCGGGACACTCACCATGAACGTGTCTGAAACAATACTCTAATTACTCTTTTTGAAAAATATCAGTACGTGATTTAAAAATTAAGAGCGAAATCGCAGCTGGGGTCATACCCTTAATTAAGTTAGCTTCAGCAATATTTTGGGGCTGATATTTAATTAATTTTTCTTGTAGCTCTTTAGAGAGACCCGGGATTAATTTAAAATCGAGTGTAGTTGGAATTGCTAGATCACGATATTTAACGCTTTTATCGATCTCTTTTTGCTCACGTTTAATATATTCGGCATACTTAATTTCTGCATAAATTATTTCGATGGCGCGCCCAGATAAATTTAAATCTAAATTTAATTTAGCTAAATTGTAGATTGTCTGCGGGTCACATTCAAGCTCACCAAATAGTTTTAATAATTGCGCGTCTGTTTTGGTGCTTCTAAAGTTTTCCAGGGCCCGCAAAACACTATTATTTTCTTGTGCGATTTCACGATATAAATCTTCGCTAAGCATACCCAGCTGATAAGCTTTAGGGCTTAAGCGCATAAAGCTATTATCTTGACGTAGCACAATTCTACGCTCTGCGCGGGAAGTGAACATGCGATAGGGTTCTTCTACGCCTAGTGTGACTAAATCGTCGATCATGACACCGATGTAACTTTCTTCGCGGCTAAGAACAAAAGGAGCTAAATTTTGCGCTTTCAAGTGGGCGTTTATGCCTACCATAATTCCTTGGCCGGCTGCTTCTTCGTAGCCGGTAGTGCCATTGATTTGGCCAGCTAAAAAAAGCCCCGGGATCGCTTTTAGTTCTAAGCTATGTGACAACTGGCTGGGACAGACATAGTCATATTCAACGGCATAACCAGCTTTAGTAATTACAGCTTGTTCAAAGCCTTTAATTGTGCGAATAAATTTTTCTTGCACTTCGATTGGCATGGCAGTTGATAAACCACTAGGATAAACTTCTTCATAAGTAGCATCCTCGGGTTCGACAAACACATGGTGTCCAGATTTATCAGCAAAGCGAATAATTTTGTCTTCGATCGATGGGCAATAGCGGGGCGGTTTGCCTTGAATTTTACCAGCAAAAATTGGTGAATGAATCGCATTGTCTAAAATAGTTTGATGCGTAATTGGATTAGTATAAGCGATATAACACGGTAATTTATGCTCAACTTTCAACGGGTGAAATTCATAGAGATAATTTAGCTCATGGGCATCTTGGGCTTCAAGTTGGCTAAAATCGATACTCGTGCGCAGCAGTCTAGGTGGTGTGCCAGTTTTTAAACGACCGATTTTTAGGCCCAATGCTTTTAAAAATTGCGCTAACGTTGTGACAGCTGGTTCGTTACGTCTGCCGCCCGGTTGATTAACATGCCCAGTGTGTAAAAGCCCGTTTAAAAAAGTGCCCGTAGTTAACACCACTGTGGGGGCTTTAAGCGTAATTTTATTATTATTATTATTATTATTATTATTTGGGGCGACTTCGATACCCTGAATAGTATTATTTTCAATTATAATACTATCGACACAGCCTGCTAGTAGTGTCAAGTTGGGCAATTCTGCCAGCTTCTCGCGACTTAATTTGCTGTAAGTAGTTTTATCAATTTGCAAACGTAGCCCGTGAACGGCAGGTCCTTTACGGGTATTTAACATGCGCGCTTGTAAATAAGTTTGGGTACACAGCTGTGGCATTAGGCCACCAAGGGCGCTAATCTCAAACACAATCTGACCTTTGCCAACGCCACCAATCGATGGATTACAGGGCATTAAGCTAATTTTGTTTAAATCAAGCGTGACCAATACTGTTTTAGAGCCTAGTTTGGCCGCGGCATAAGCAGCTTCGGCGCCAGCATGGCCGGCGCCGACAACAATTACGTCATAATTTTGAATATTTGAATTATTAAGCATGAGATAAAGTATACCAAATTCTTAATTTTTTGGTACTAATCACGCACTATGAAGCCACTTCTTTTAATAAATGTTCGATTGTATGTGTCAGTTAACGTTGCAAGACGTATTGAGATGGTAGTCATGTTAGCTGGTTCACCAGTAGCTTTATTAAATGGCCCGATTAATGCTTGGAAGTGCTTAAATTGTGCTAATAAATCAGGATCTTGAATCAGGTTTGGTAAATCGTTTTTTAATTGGTCTAAGATGATGGTTATATCATGACAATCACGATTGTTTGCTAAAACGTGTTTAACCTTATCCATGGTAACTTGGTCACATGTAGAGCCACATTCTGGTGCTAAATTAAGTAAGCCCTGAATAATTTTAGGCATATGAACTTGTAAGGATTTTAGTTCAATGTAAAAATCCGTTAATTTATCACCTGGGGATTTTGGTGGTTTCAACATTTTTCCATCAACTATGCCGCGATATTTTTCCGCAAAAGTTAATACAGCTGTAATGGCATCTGGTTCGATGGGCAATTTAGTATGTTTTAAAATAAAAATAATGCGTTCTAGGTGACCCATCCAAGGTACACCACCTATACCATTACGAAATTGATTATCGGGTAATCCTGCGTGGCCATCAATGGTAAGCGTAACGGCAGTTACTAGTGCTGTGACTGTTTTGTGATATGGTAGAGCTTCGACTTGCGCAATCAGCGCTGCTATGTCAGTAGCTTGTTCTGCAACAGGTATGTGAGCGCTGTTTAAAACAAATTTAGCACACTCTGTGTTATCAAAAAAACGCAAAGTTTCTGGGATATGTACTAATTGTAAACGAGCTGGCTTAGCTTCGACAATTAAGTTTGTTATGCAAATTGAGCTAATTAAAGCTAAAACAGGTAAAATTAATTTTAAACTAATTGATTTATTTAATTGTTTTTTAGTTACTTGTTTTTTAGTTAATTGTTTTTTAGTTAATTGTGTCATGTTGTCCCCGAATATTTATTAGATTCAGTTAATAAATTAACAAATTAAAGTTCTTTTACTACAATTTATAAATAAATTTCTAACTTGCTCCTCAGTCTAGTTAATCTAAAAACTAAGTCAAAAGCCCCTATTTCAGGGGTTAATTTTACTTTTTAAGCCCAAGTGCTGGATAATCCAATTTGAACCTGTCATAATGCGATGATTGGTTGTTTAAAAATTAGGAAAAGCTGTGCTATACCATCTTTCTCTTTATCTAAAATCATATTGGTCGGCAATTAATATTTTGCACTATGTTTCTTTCAGAGCCATGGCAGGTTTACTGACAGCCTTAGGCCTATCTTTTGTGTTTGGCAACTGGTTTATCAATAAATTTAGCCAGTTGGTCCGAACGCCGACTCGAGAATATGTACCTGATACCCATAAACTTAAGGGCAATGTGCCTACTATGGGAGGCCTATTTATTATTGCCAATGTTTTAATTTCAGCCCTACTTTGGTGCAATTTGCTGGATTTGCATGTTTGGGTGTTCTTATTCACAGTGCTAAGTTTTGGCGCAATTGGTTTGATTGACGACTGGAATAAATTACACAAAAAACAGGGTATTTCGGCGCGAGCTAAGTTTTTATTACAATTAGGTAGTGCTTTACTAGTAGTTTTAAGCTGGTTATACCTAATTGGGCCTAACACAGAGCTAGTATTGCCATTTTTCAAAAATATTCATCCAGATTTGGGATATTGCTTTATTCCGTGGGCCATCTTAGTGCTGGTTGGTTGCAGCAATGCCGTTAACCTAACTGATGGGCTAGATGGCTTAGCTATTGGCTCGCTATTGCCCAATTTTGCGGCATTTGGCATGATTGCGTATGTTTCCGGACATGTTTTATTGGCCGAATATTTACAAATACCGTTTATGGCCTCTTCAGAATTGGCAGTTTTAAGTGCGATTCTAGTAGGCTCATCCCTAGGCTTTTTGTGGTATAACACTTATCCAGCGCAATTTTTCATGGGCGACGTAGGCTCTTTATCATTGGGTGCAGCATTGGCATTACTTGGTTTAATGACCAAGCAGGAACTGTTATTAATTATTGCGGGTGGTTTATTTGTGCTGGAAACGATTTCGGTAGTTTTACAAGTGTTATCTTATAAGGCTACCGGTAAAAAAATATTTAGAATGGCGCCAATTCATCATCATTTTGAGCTTTTAGGCTGGCCGGAATCGAAAATTACGATCAGGTTTACGATTATTTCAATCGTACTTTCGCTTTTAGCTTTAATGACGCTTAAGATGCGCTAGATTTTTTAGCTAAACTAATTCCTAGATACCAACGTGCTAACATTGCGCGTGGATCATATTGAGCAGTTTTCACCCAATCCAATAGCTCTAAGGGTTTATTAAGCTTAGCTAAGCTGGTAGCCGCTTGCTTAATGGCTTTTAGTTCAGCCTGTAATTTTTTAATTTCTTTAGCGCTAGCACCACGTTTTTTAGCGGTAGAGATATCACGGTGGAGATTGGCTACATAAGTTTTTAAATTAGTTTCTACGGTTGATAGATTAACTTCTGATTTTTGCGTCAATAATTTGGAAGCACCTGAATCAATCGCATTAATAATTTGAGCCGTTAATAAGGCTTGTTCTTTATCAGTGATTTTATCTGAATTTTTGACTGCATAAATAGCTGCCGCAATATTATGGTACAATTGCCTAGTTTCTGGATCATTGTCCATTAATTTATCAGCATGCTCGTCTAGGGTTTCAGCAGCTTCGTTTAATTTATGTCTTATTATGCCAATGTGACATAATAGTTTACCTTCAATGGCTTGCTGGCTCATGCCGGGTTGATATTCTTTAAGTATATGAATGTTGATTTCATCAAGAGTGGCACCGATCTCGTCAGTAATCCCAGCCGTATCATCTAGCTCTGGATTGATTACTTCAGGTACATTAAATTCAATGGCGCTTGTATCAGTGCTAAGTAAACCTGTACAGCTACTAAAAACTGCTATGGTTAAAAACATTAAAAACTTAGTAGCTAAAGTAGCTAATAGATTAGTCTGTTTATTTAAGATTGAGTTATGGTTTAACATAAGGTCCCTAAACTTTTATTTACTCAAGTGAATACTAATTAATCTTGGCCCAATTATAGGAGGATTAAGATTTGAAGTCAAAAGCCTGTGGTTATTACAGCTATCCCCGACTAGTTTCAGGTTTAAATAGCCCATTTACGCCTGTTTAAGAACATTAAACCACCTAGGGCTAATACTAAACTAAAGGCACAGAATGGTAAAAAGCTGGTAAGAATCAGGCTGCGTACACAAGACACTAGCATCACAGTGCAACAACCTAGGCCCAATATTGGTAAAGCTAGGCTCAGCTTTTGGCGTTTGTTTAGGTAATATAGCGCTAGTACACAGATCGTATATGTTAGCGTACAGCCTAAAGCGGTTAATTGGGGCAAAATTAAGTTATTGCCATGCGTAACCAGTAAATAGCCCAAGGAAAGTACCATTTCAGCTAAAACGCACATGAATGCAATGCCATGCTTATTTAACTTAGTGATTAAAGTTGGGAAGAAAGTTAATTTGTGGCTAGCGAGTTCATACAAGTTCCAGTTGTTAGTATAAATAATCCCATAAGAACCACCGAGTGCTGAAGAAGCGATGGCGAGCTGTAAGATTATTGGCAGATATTGGAGTGCTGGGCCAGCATGTGTAATTAATCTTTGGAAGATTAGTGGTAAAGCCTCGAAATATTTAGTATCTGGGGTCAAATAGCCGTAAGTGCTGGTATAAAACAGTAATTGGAATATGGCTGAGATAAACATCACTGTTAAATAAGAAATTAAAATTGCTTTAGGGCCATTCACTTTAGAGTTTTCGATTTTCTTACTGATTGAACAGCTAGCTTCAAAGCCTGCAAAAGCATAAATAATTAATGGAATCGCTAGTGGCATGCTCATAAATAGTGGCCAAGAAGTGGTAAACGCCGCCGGTGTTGCACCAGAAAATAAATAGATGCCACTCAAAATAATAAAACAGATGGGAGTAGTTTTTAAAATAATAAACATATTCTGAATTTTGCTGCCGGTACGCATATTAAGCATGTTTAAGCTAATAAATATCGCTAAAATAATAATATCGATCATGAAAGTATTAAATTTAGCCAGCCAAGGAATTAGTGATTGTGCGATATTGGTAAAAAAGTGAATATTTAGCGTAGCAGAAGACATTTTAGTAATAAAATAGGCCCAAGAAGCAAAAAATCCAGCAGTTAAGTTTATCTCTGAGTTAGCAAAACTAAAAAACGAACCTTCAGGGTAGTACATCAAAAGCTTTGATAGCGATAGTGCTAGTGGGAGCATAATCAAGCCAACTACAATATAAGCTAGCGGACTAAAAATACCCAACATTTTGCTAAGTGAGATGCTGTTTACGAATAAGCCAGCACCAAGCATAATATTAATGTTAATTAAGATGGCAGCAGGTAGTGATAATAAGTGACTTTTTGACACGGTTTTAATTCCAGATTTGTTAATATTTTAATAATTTTAAATAATTATAGCGCGGTGAAAACAAAATAATAGGGCTTTGTGAAACCAAAAAATTTAGAGACACATATGCTGTTACCGCTCGTCCCGACCCTTCGTCAAGCTCAGGAGTAAACCCGAGGCGCAGGCTGGGTCGAGGGATGTTGCGGATAATTGTCTAACTGAGCGAGTATTATGCAAATAAATTGTGCTACGAGATAGCTTGTTTTGGCATAATATTAAATGGGTCCGTGAGATTTTTTTTCGAACTCTCTTCTGGCGCGTTTAGTTAATCTAGGTACGCGCTGTGTATCGTTAGCATATTTAGCTAGGCAGACTTGCGCTTTATGTTCTGACATTTTGGCTAGGGCATAACGTTCTGCTCGCACTGACGATTTGCGTACTTTCTTAGAAGTTTGAAACTTAGGCTCATACTGAGTTGCAATTTTACGGACCATCTGACGATCGGCCTGGGTTAAAAACGGCACAGTATATGGTGCAGCTTTAGTGCGTAAATTAGATTTCAATTCTTGAATTTCTAGTGAGCCTTCACCGGTATGAACTGTAGCAATTAACTCATGCGTATCATTAGGCAAATTTTGTTTAATAGTTGCTAATAGCGCTGGCACAATTGCGACTACTGGAACGGGATTTAGCGGGAATTTTTTGCGATACCAACGTTGCGCCCAAGCAAAAGTCCATAATTCAGTGTGCTTAGGTGCGACATTATGATTTTTCATTAAGAATTGTAATTCAATTTGGGTTAGCTTATCTGGCAACTTAAAACTACTTTTTTGACCATTAGCTGCTTTATTATCTCTAAATAAACAGAAATTATGGGGCAAGAAACGCCAGTGGCAAAAATTATAATCAGTCGAAATATAGTCGGAAGTTTGGGGAAAATCAGCGCGAGAATAAAATTGGAAGGCGCGTTTGAACATAGGATGGTCGACCAGGCATTCAGTTTCTTTCTGAATTGGCGTACCAACCAAGATTAGTTCTTCAATGGGAACTTCTAGCTGATTAAGATCATCTGGCTCATAAAGACCTAGATTTAGCGTAATCGTACCGCCGTGACTAAAGCCCACGAGTCTTAATTTAGGGTTAACTCCCTGCGCCTGATATTTCTTTAAGAGCGCTTTCAGCTCACTATGATATTGTTCGGCCGCTTTGAGTCGTTCTTGATTACTTAAAAGTCCGGACCAACCAAAAGTATAATAATGATTGGTTCGATTCGGATAATATTTTTGATAAAAATATTCAAAAATATTAGCTAGTGCTGTAGCGCCATTACTACGGGGCTTGCTTGTAGGATGTAGGTCAATCGGTTCTAAGCCGAGTCCTTGCATTGCCTGGGTTTTGAAATAAATTGGTGCCTGGCGATGCCATTCGTTAACATAAGCATAATGAGTATCTTTAATCTGATCTTTGAAGACTAAGCTAATTTCACCTAGGGTGACATGCGGGTGAATGGTACCGTGTGTAAAAACCGTAATATAAGTTTCTGGAGCTTGGGTTAAGCTGAATTTAGCCTGCAAAAGGGCCGCAATTAGCAAACAACGCCCTAAGATATTCATATAACCCCCATAAATTTAGCAGGATCAAGCTGATTTTTACTTTAGCTCTAATAACCTACTTATGCTTATATTAAGGGATTAGCCTAGTAATTTGGAACAGTTTGATATAAAAAATATCAAGTAGGGCATCTAGAGCAGTTTGTGCTTTATAATAATGGGTTTTTAGATCTTGAATTATTGGCTAGAAACTAAAAGTTTTGATAATTAATTATATTAAAGCTTAGGCCCGTATCTAAAATTACGGGCCTAAATATCGTAGTAATACAAGCTTGCTATATTAAACTTCTAGCGTAGGGGCATCAGTTTGAGGCCAATATCGACAGTA
>CANKEI010000019.1 GCA_947481115.1 bacterium | reverse complement strand
TTGTGGTTTTGTGATAAGTTTTTTAAGAAGCTTCATTAGCCGGATTTCTTTTAATTTTGTTGTTGATAGTTGTCCGGCTTCTTCTATTAAAAAAAATCAACTCTGTACAGCTTTAATTATATTTTCTTATTACGCATAAGGTCTAATAGCATTAATCTCAGTAATAATTTCTTCATAACAATTCTCCATTTATTAAAAAATCAGTGAAAACTAGGTCCAAATTTAAAGCCCTAAACTATTCTCACTGTAATAATAGCTTAGCTGAGGGGGGGGTAAAAACAAGAGTTTGAAATTTATTTATGATAAATGACGATCCAGAGTGGTTTTTGGTAATATAAAATAGTTTTATTAGAGGTTGCTTTAATAAGTACGTAAATTTTTGTTGCTTGTTAAAGAACTATTTAATAACGAAACAAATTCTTGTCTCTTATTTACAAAAAGTGCCAAAAGCGATGATAAGAGCTTTTCTTATTATCGCTTGACGATTAATTTAGAGCTGTTATTGTCATTTTAGGTGTATTTTGACAATAAGAATCTTGTTTGGTCTTAAAATTTATAAAATTTAGGGGTTAAATGTCTAAAACTGGTCAGATTTTAGCAAGTCCTAGGGGATATAGTTTCTATTTACCAAATCCGTTGCCACCAGAGATTAACTGGGATTTAGGGTTAATAAACGCTTTGTCAGATGCTGATAGACTTTTAGGTAATCTAGCTGGGGAGGGTAATAAATTACCTAATCCACATATTTTAATCAGACCATTTATAGCCCGTGAAGCAGTTCTATCTAGTAGGATAGAGGGCACGCACGCTACGTTAGGCGAAATTCTAGCTGCTGATGCGGGAGCTACGGTTGAAACTGGTGCGGTCGATGATTTAAAAGAAGTGAACAATTATATTGTTGCTTTAGAATACGGCATTAAACGACTAGAGACTTTGCCACTATCTTTACGTTTAATCAGAGAGCTGCACCAAAAATTAATGTCTGGAGTGCACGGAGAGCATGCTACGCCAGGTGAGTTTAGATATACCCAAAATTGGATTGGTGTAGCTGGGTGTACGATTACTACAGCTACTTATGTGCCACCGGCGCCGGATCATTTAATTGCTTGCTTGGGTGATTTGGAAAATTTTTTACGCGATTATACTTTTCCACCATTAGTTCAAATTGCTTTGGCGCATTACCAGTTTGAAGCAATTCACCCATTTTTAGATGGTAATGGTCGCGTAGGGCGTTTATTAATTACGTTATTTTTAATAGAACGAAATGTGCTACCTGCGCCATTATTATATTTGAGTGCTTTCTTTGAAGCTACACGCCAAGAATATTATGCACGACTCTTAGCTGTCTCACAGCAAGGTGATTGGACTGGCTGGTTGCAATATTTCTTAAATGGTGTGGCTCGCCAGGCTGAAGATGCTATATCACGTTCATATCGGATCAATCAATTATTAGATTTATGGCGGCAACAGACCGTTAGTCTATCAACCACATTGCCAAATCTTTTAATTAATGAACTAGGCAAAAACCCGTTTATAACTGTAAATAAAAGTGCTGAATTGTTGGCAGTTTCATATGCAACGGTGCAGCGCGCGATTAATAAGCTAGTTGAGCTGGGCATAGTACAAGAAGTGAGTGGCAATAAACGCAATAAAATTTACTGTGCTAAATTGATTTTAGAAATCTTAGAAGAACCCGCTAAAATCACGGCTGGATAATAGCGATTTTGTGCAAGTACAGTGATTTATTTTTGTGTGTTTTATTTTTTGTGACTTGTGAGATAAGAAACTAGCAAGATTAATGTAAAATTAGTCCCAAAGCCCATAACTAAGGTCGGGATATTGGTGTGTAATAATGGCCAAAACATAGCGGTTAGTGCACCAGCTAGTAAGCCTGTAAAAATTCCATAACGATTAGCTAATTTATGCGAATAAAGTGCCATAATCACAGCTGGGCCAAAAGTACTACCTAAACCGGACCAAGCATATAAAACTAAATTATAGATCGTAGTTGGTTTAAACGAAGCCACAATTAGCGCAACTAGCGCAATGGCAATCATACTCAAACGTGAAATTAATAAAGCTTGTGCAGCTGTATGTTGCTTGAATGTACGTCGATATAAATCTTCTGAGAGATTACAAGCGGCTACCAAAACTTGAGTATTAATAGTCGAAATTGTAGCTGCTAAAATACCACAGAGGGCAAAGCCATATAACAGTGGCGATAGTAATTGCTTAGCTAAGTAAACAAATAAATGTTCATTTTGATCGATGCCATTTGGATAAAAGCCAATTCCCACTAAGCCAACGGCTAACGCAGCTGTTAGTACGATTACTTGCCATGATAAACCAACATAAGTTGATTTTTGTAAATTTTTCGGATCGTCTATGCCAATAAAACTAGCTAAAATATGGGGCTGGCCAAAATAGCCTAGTCCAAACGCGGCCATTGAGCCCATCACAGCTAAAATTGAACTAAACGATGGGAATATATTGAGTGATACGCCCTTAATTAGCGCCGCACTTTTAATGGCCGCCAAGCCACCAATTTTAAAGAAGCCAATTACTGGGACTGTCACGATTACCAGCAATAAAAATAAGCCTTTAAATAAGTTTAACCAAGATACTGCTAAGAAGCCGCCGATAGCAGCATAAGTTACGGCGATTGAGACACCCGCGATAATCCCAATTTGATACGGGATATCTAACGAAGATTCGAATAAGCGTCCAAGGCCAGTAATACCTGAAGCAGCGTAAAGTATGAAAAATAAAATCGCAAATGTCGCACCAGTGATTCTAATGGCGCCAGACTGATCGTCAAATCTTTTTTCTAAAAATGATGGGAGCGTAAAACATTTATAAATTGCAGTTTGGGTACGTAGTTTAGTGGCGATTAATTTCCAGTTGAGATACATGAATAGTACTAAGCCTACAGCAGTCCAGACTTCAAAAGCGCCTTTAGCATAGACGACACCTGGGTAAGCGAGAAATAACCAAGCGCTCATATCACTGCATTGCGCAGCGATCGCAGTTACCCAAAAATTTAAAGAGTGATTGCCGCTGAGGAAACCCTGAGAGGTTTTACTGCGGCGATAAAAGAAGATCCCAGCGAAGATCAATAGGCCGAAATATAGGCCAAAAGCGATAAACATTTGATTAATCATAATGGGATATGTTACACATGAATCTTGCACGATGCAACTATTTGGTAATTTAAGTAATTTTGAGACGGGAATTATAGATGTATATGCTGGGCGAGCGAATTTATTTCTGGAATTTAAAAAAATTAATCCAGGATTTGCGCGCTAAACAATTAACTGATCGCGCGCAGCTATATTATTTATGCTTAATAATTCTAATTAGTCCAATAATTTCACTAATTAGCAATTTAGATGAACTTTGGGGCATCGAATGGTATTTTGCTCTATCATGGGTCGCAAAATTATGTGCCGTCCTAGGTTTATTTGCTTGTTATTACACGTATGGTTCCCGCACCGCTAAAGCTACGCAGGACGCGTCGATACAATCCTATCAAAATCCGCTCATCCCGAGCGAAACAAAGTGTAGTCGAGGGACCGATAGTTTCTTAAGCTGCTTAATCTCGATTAGCTGGGTCATCGGGTTTAGATTTTTTTTACTATTATTTACTGGATTTGGATTGCTAGTATTACTAGATAATTTTAATTTACAGTGGTTCAACTGCGATTATTTAGTCTGGGGCTTAAATTCCTGGATTAGCATGCCGTATCACTTAACTTTTGGGATTATAATTTTAAACTTAATTTTCTTTGGTTTAGTTAGCAGAGCAATAGCTCAAGTAGTTAAGTAATAAAGTGATAATTAAACAATAAATAATTAGGGAACTTTAAGGTGGCGCTGACTGCTGTTGGTCAGGCCTGTAATTATAAAGGGGAGTGCATATGTTTTTTACAAACGTGCAGGGTCTAGTTAAAGAATTGCGAGCGCAAGCCGTCAGCAGATTCGATCTCATAATTTACAGCATATTTGCAGTATTGCCATTAGTGCCATGGTCAGTGATTATCCATTCTATCAAAACAGCTATGGCTGCGCAGCCCGTAACGCAGGGGTTTTCTTGGACTACTTTAAGGCATGCGATACCGTTAATGTTGTCTACTGGATCTACCAGTACACAATCGATTTTACAGTCAGCTTGGATCGGAACTATTGGGCAATGGTTACTTTTTATCTTTACGGTAATTTTATTTTTACATTACAATCGTCGTGATAATAACCAAGCTGCATGGACCAGATTTGTAGCAATTAGCTGGGTTACGCATATTAGATTTTTGTTAATATCTTTCGCGTTAATATTAATTACCGGAGTGACAGTTTATTTAAGTGTACTGTTGGGATTAATTGCTAAACAAACCATTGGTAGAGTAGTTTTTATTTTTGCATTTAAATATATGATCGCAGCGCATTTATTATTCCCAATAATTTATGGGCTAATTTTTGCTAAAATGTTTAGTTCGGCGATGTTGCAGTTAGTGCACGATTAAGCAACTACTTTATCCCTTCCCCTCGACTATTGCTCGGGGTGAGCGGGATCTAAAAACCGAAGATTCTAGTCACGTTGGCAGTAGTTTGCTGAGCGACTAGTTCAAAACTAACTTGTCGGAGGTTGGCGAGATAGGCGCAAATATCATAAATATATTTGGGACTGTTACGCTGGCCTCTGATAGCTTGGGGTGGTAAAAATGGGGCATCGGTTTCTAAGACAATATTTTTAAGATCTACGTTTTGGGCTATTAATCTTAGCGCCTGATTTCTGGGATAAGTTAATGTGCCGCCAATTCCTAAAACAAAGCCCCAGGTAATTACTTGGTCAGCAAAATTTTGATCTTCTGAAAAACAGTGTAACACACCGCGTAAATTAGGCTCTTTGCGAAATTCTTCGATAGCTCTTAAAGTTTCGTCGTAAGCATCACGGCTGTGTATAGATAGCGCTAAGTTATATTCGAGTGCTAACTCTATTTGGGCTTTAAAGCCATCGCGCTGACGGGTTAGATCAAAATTAGGATAGTGTTTATCGATGCCACATTCGCCAATAGCTACAATTTTATTGTACTCTTTTTGTTTTACTAAAGTTTCAATTTGTTTTAAATCTTTGCGCCACTCAGGAGTTAGGTCATTGGGGTGTATGCCAACTGCGGCGTAACAATCGGGGAATGCGCGGGCCAAGATTACACAGTTTTGACTCTCAATTAAGCTGGTACCTACGTTTAAAATCTTAGTAACTTGATGTGCTTGTGCGGCTTGAATGATTTCTTCAGAAAATTCTAAATAATCGGCTGGCAATGTGACATCAAAGTCTTTTTTAATCATAATATTAATGTGACAGTGTGTGTCTACTAAGTTTTGTGTATGCAATGAGGGGTTTATTTGGGGATTTATTTGTGGCATGTCTGTGCTCAGCTAAGTTATTTATAAGTTACTTAATTAATTTAAACTAAATTAATTCTTAATAATTTTAGTTTTTATTTTTTATTTTTAACTCTGATTGTATCAAAGCTTTGAGATTATTTTAAATTAAGGTTAGATCTACATTATAATTTCAGTTTCAACAATTGTTAGTTAATTGTATTGACAATTAGCTAAATGAAATTATCATACGTTAGTGACTTTTCTGTTTTTGCACGCATGTATTTTTATTCAAAAAATACCAATTGCGGGATATTGTGTGCAATAGCAACTTGTCACAAGCAGTTTTTTAAATATTACTAACCCTCATAAGATCTCAAAGGAGAAGATTATGAACAAGACAGAATTAATCAATTCGCTTAGCGAAGAAACCGCGTTTAGCAAAAAAGATGTTACTCGTGTAATCGAGTCATTGATCCGCATCGTTGAAAGAACGCTAAAAAAAGGTGACAAAGTAGCCTTAACTGGTTTTGGTACTTTTACACTTAGTCGTCGTCCAGCACGTAAGGGTATTAACCCTGCAACTAAGGCACGTATCGATATTCCAGCGGTCCGTGTACCTAAGTTTAAAGCTGGCAAACAGCTCAGAGAAGTCGTTAGATCTTTCTAAGACTGATCAAAATAATATCGGGCATGTCGAATGTCCTTAAGAGTTTAACTCGTCTAAAAGAACCATTTGTAAAAGTGGTTCTTTTTTTATAAAAATTTTTGAGTATTATAATGGTATTTTACAGAATTAAAATTAATAGTGTTTACTTTTAGAAATTAACTTGGGATAGCGAAAACATGATTGATATAAATCTACTACGTGACAATCCAGCAGTGCGAGCAGCGCTACTAAAAAAAGAGCCTAATTTTAAGATCGATGAATTATTAAGTTTAGATTTAGAACTACGTCAAAAAAATTCACAAATCGAAGCCTTAAGAGCGCAAAAAAATAGTTTAGCTGAAGCAGCTAAAGCTGGGATTACGCCAGAAATTCGTGAACAGTCTATTTTAGTTGGGCAGCAAATTAAATCTTTAGAGCAAGCACTAGAAGCCACGCAGTCAGCGTTTGAATTATTAGCTTTAGGTTGCCCTAATGTTCCGCAAGACATCGTACCTGAGGGCTTTAAAGAGTCTAATAAAGTAATTAAAGAATGGGGCGTTAAACCAGAGTTTAATTACCCGATTAAAAAACATACGGAGTTGGGTGAAGCTTTAGGCTGGTTTGATTTTAAAGCTGCGACTAGAATGACAGCTGCGCGCTTTGCTTTATATCAGGGCGATGCAGTTAAGTTAGTTTATAGCTTAATGATCTTTATGCTGAAAAATAATATTAAGCATGGCTTTGCGCCAATTATGCCGCCCTACTTGGTTAACGAGAAATCGTTAGAAGTGGCTAGTAACTTTCCAAAATTTAGAGAGCAAGTTTTTTCAGTTTGTGATGATCTATATCTAACTCCCACTTCAGAAGTAAATTTAACCAATATTTATCGTGATCAAATTTTAACTGCAGAACAATTGCCGATTCGTATGACCGCTTGGACCAGTTGTTTTAGACGTGAAGCTGGTACTTATGGAGCAGCTGAACAGGGGTTGATCAGAATTCACCAATTCGAAAAAGTAGAATTATATACTATTTGTGAGCCAGAACACTCTGAAGCTGAACAGTTAAAAATGCTTAAATGTGCGGAAGATATTTTGCAAAAATTAGGCTTACACTATCGGGTGAGTTTATTGGCAGCACAAGATTGTTCTTTTGCATCAGCTAAAACTTTTGACATTGAAGTTTGGATGCCCGGACAAAATGCTTACTATGAAGTTTCTTCATGTAGTAACTGTACTGATTTCCAGTCACGCCGCGGCAAAATTAGATATAAAAAGCACCAGCAAGATGCCACTAAATTAGTACATACGCTAAATTGTTCTTCATTGGCGCTACCAAGATTAATGGTAGCTTTAATGGAAACTTATCAGCAACCAGATGGTTCAATTAAGTTTCCCGAAGCTGTTAATGAATTAGGGTTATTTTAAATCTCTCGATAAGTTATTTTATAATATTCGGGATAAACGTAAAAGTGGTGTCTGTTTTAAGATACGTTCGTGGTGCCTGCCCCGTAGGGGTGTATCGAACCATTAGGTGTGAATATGTTGTCAGATAAATTATCAGCACAAATTCAGTTGATCCAATTGCGGGCCAAGAAAGTATTGAGTGGCAATCTAATTGGTGATTACCACACGGTACTTAAAGGTGCGGGTTTTGAGTTTGATCAAGTGCGCGAATATGATCCAGGTGATGACACTAGATTTATTGATTGGAAAAGCTCGGCGCGTACTGGCAGATTATTAACTAAGCAATATTTAGATGAGCGTAATCGTACGATTATCGTGATGCTAGATATCTCTAGTTCGAATCAGTTTGGTAACAAGTGGGCCAATTTGTCACAGGCCGCTGCGTTATTAGCAGCTGTAGCAAACTATAGCAAAGATCATGTTGGTTTATTATTGTTTGCAGATACAGTAGTGCACTATTTGCCACCCAATAAATGGGCGCAGCAGATGGCGCTAATTTATCAGGCAATTTTTAGTGATAAATTTAAGCCAAGTTTAAACAATAAAAATACTGGAACTGATATTGGCGTGGCCCTAAATTATATTGCTAAAAATTTAGGGCGTGAGAAAACCATTTGCTTTTTGATTTCAGATTTTATTGATTCCAAAGATTTTTCACAACAGTTGCGATGGATAGCTCAGCAGCATGATTTAATTGCCATTAGATGCTTAGAGCAACAAGAATTAGAGTTGCCAAATTTAGGTTTAATAGCATTAGAAGATCCAGAAACTGGCATAATTTTAGAATTAGATACGGCGAGATTTCAGGCTTTAGAAATTTGTATAAAGCAAAGAATAGTTGCCCAAGAAAAACTATTTCGGGCAACTGGCGTTGATTTGTTAAACTTATATAATCAAGCACAGTTAGTTGAGTTATTAATTAAATTATTTCAGCAGCGTATGTTATATTAAAGAATAATGGGGGGAGTTTTTTAAAAAATTAATACAAGTGGGAAAAAACATGACCGTCAAAGATTTAGACTTAAATATATATGGCCCTTGGTATAAACCATTTTGGCATAATATTTATTTTTGGTTAATTATAAGTTTAATTTCAGTAGGCTTAATTAGCTTAATAGTTTGGTTATATCGAAAATATTATAAATCAAGATTAAATAATATTGGTGATAATCTAACGCCGCAATTGCGGGCTTTACGTGACTTGAACCAGCTATTGCACATGATACCCAACATTGAAAAGTCAGCAGACTTTTATAGTAAATTAGTAACTATTTTAAAAAAATATTTGGTTGCACAATTTACTACAGCAGATCTATTAGCTAAAACTGACCTAGAATTATTTGATTTTTTACAGGCCCGCGGCAATTTAACTCATGGCCAAAGTGACTTATTGTTGGAGTTGCTGACAGCTCGCGCTAGAGCTAGATTTACGGCCCTAAGTTTTGATCAAGCGCTGGCACGACACGATTTATATCGCTGTATTGAGTTTGTAGAGTTTATAGTGCCTAGAAATACAAAAAATAGCTAAATTAAGCTATTTTAGATATAATAAAACGATTAAAGTGGGCTTTTAGGGAAAGTTATTCGGGGTTTATGGATACTAAAGATACTAAAAATAAGCAACATCCAGCTTATGATTTTACAATAGACACCAAGTCACTCTATATTCATTGGCCATTTTGTCCCTATAAATGTCATTTTTGCCCTTTTGTCGCCTTAGTTGGCCATGATCAATATATGCCAACTTATCATCAAGCGCTGTGCCAAGAATTACAAACTTTTATTGATGGTTATCAAGGTGATCGACACTTAGAATCGATTTTTATTGGTGGTGGCACACCTAGTACTTATCCCCTAGATTTGCTACTTGAGTTGTTTGAATTACTTAAAAAAGCTTTTATAATCGGGCCTGAAACTGAGATAGTGATCGAAGTAAATCCTGGAACTGTGACTCCGGCGCATTTGATTTGTTGGAAGCAAGCTGGAATTAATCGGGTGAGCATTGGTGTACAAACTATTAAATCAGAAGTACTAAAAAACTTTAATAGATTGCATGATCAAGCAGATGTTTATCGACTATTAGGGCAAGTTACTAGTGTAACGGAAAATGTTTCCGTAGATCTAATTTTAGGCTTACCAGGCGTATCACCATGTGACTGGAAAAATTTGTTAAGCGAAGTTGTGACTTGGCCAATTAAGCATGTGTCGATCTATTTATTAACAGTGCATGAAGGCACACCTTTATTTTTTGATGTACGACGCAAACGCGTTAGTTTAGCTAGCGATGACGTGATTGCAGATCTCTATAGTTGGACAGTAGAGTTTTTAGCAACACACGGAATTTACCGTTATGAAGTTTCTAATTTTGCTAAACCAGGTTACGCTTCATTACACAATAAAATTTATTGGCAGCGAAAAGCTTATCGTGGATTTGGGATCGGAGCATGCTCCTTTGATGGGCATTCTCGTTACCGAAATCAAATTATCTTGCAGAAATATTTAGATGGTATACAAAATGGTCAATCGATAACTAATTTTTCAGAAACACTATCTGTTGATGATGCACATTTAGAAAAAGTAATGTTGGGTTTGCGGCAAGCAGATGGCTTAGCAATGACAGAACTTTTTGCTGATCGGTCCATTGCGCAGCAGGTAGCTGGTTTAGAGCTATTAAAGTTATTAGAACAAGAAAAATTACTGACAATTAAACATGATCGATGTTTATTAACATCAAAAGGTTTATTGGTAGAAAATGAAATTGTAGTACGAGTTACAAATCTTTAAAATTTTATTAAAAGGGCTTAAATTTTATGGCAAAGCATGTTGGTGCAAAACTACCTGAAGATTTAATTGAGTTATTGAAAAAGGGCAAAACTGTCGGTATTCTAGCTACTTTTTCTGAAAAGGGCTTACCGCATACAACGCCACTGCAATGGATTTTTCCTAAGGGTGTCGAAAGTTTATTGATTTCGATTAATAAAGAGCACACTGGGTATCATAATATGGTTTGGCAGAAAAAAGTAATGCTCTGTTTCTTGGATGAAAATAATATTGCTTATAGTATTTTGGGTCGTGCCGGTGTAGTGCGTGCTCCATCTATGGTGCACCCTTTAATGAACGTTGTGCGCATTGATGTAATCGATATTAAGAGCGATCGTTCTACGTTAACTAGAGTCGATTCTGGTGTGCAATGGAGTTACACTTCTGGTGATGCAGAAGAACTATGCGTAGCTTTACTAGGCGAACTAAAAGAACTAGCCCGTGCACTTTAATAGTTGCATAAATCTGTTTTGATCGTTAGATCTTATAAGCAGGTATAAGTAATTTCTAAAGGGCGAGACATGGCAATATTTTTGGGATTAATCTTATTAAGTTTTAATCTAATTTTAACTAATAATATTTTGGCAGATAATCATACTGCGCTTGATAGTACTAAATCTAGCGCTGAGTTAGACGATAGTGTAGATGAGTTAGAATTACCGGAATCGCACAGTGCTAAAGCTAGTGTACCAGTTGTGACTGCTGCTGGTACAAGTGCTACTGCTAAAGCGCCTAATGATTATGCACCCGCTGCGCGGACGATTACGCCACCTAATAAAATATTATTGGATAGCGCTAAACAAAGCTCGCCCGATTTATTACCAGAAATTGTAGATACAAAAGCTGCAGTAGTTACAGTAGATCCAGCAACTCAAAAACCAGTTATTATAGATCAAGCAATCGAGAGCGATTTTGTGCCTGAAGTTAACACCAATCAAGAGGGTGGTAATTGGGTGCAGAAACGCATGTGGTGGGAACAAGCTGAAGCGGCGTTTGCACAATTAACCGCAGATAATAATCAAATTTTACAAATTCAAGCTGATTAT
The DNA here is from genome assembly GCA_947481115.1 of bacterium. GTDB lineage: Bacteria > Babelota > Babeliae > Babelales > JABDEC01 > CANKVQ01. The sequence continues at coordinate 6,782 of CANKEI010000019.1, read as the reverse complement.
TTTAAACAACGTACAATTGTCGATAAACAGTTAAACACTGTGCTCTGTGACTTAAATATTTCTCGTGCAGATCTAGTAAATTTTATTTATAAATTATTAGAATTCACTAGTGCAGTGCCCAATATTGTAACTACAGCGCCTGATAAAACAAACACTACTGTTAGTCAATCTGGACAGGCTAAAGCTACTGGTGATCATAAAAGTAGTGCTGCTATTAATAGCAGTAACAGTGGTAACAATACTAATGCGCGTTTGAAAAAATTAGCCGCTTCGCAACAAGTTGGGCTGGAAAATATTAAAACATATTTAATTAATCTTAAATTGATTGACGATGCGTTAGATCAAGTTTTAGCAGAGTTGAATAAACAAATTGAGCTATGCCAGGATTATGAAAAACAGGCTTGGGATGATTTTAAAGAGATTGGCAGAATTTTAAATGATAAGAAAGCGAAAGCTTTGTTTTATCAGGTTGATGGTTTTCAAAAGAATATTCAGAAGATTTTAGAATATGTGACTGGGCCATTAAAGAAATTTTTTGATGATCAAGTAATTAAAACTAAAAAAAGTTGCGATGATTTAAATCAAGAAATTAAACAGCTAGCTGCCGGTGGTTTAGACTTACGCTTAGAGTTAGACATTATAGCTGGCAGGACACCCGAGCCAGTTGATTTGCAAGCTGAAAAATTAGCAGCAGCTAAAAAAGTTAAAGCTAATCAAAGTTGGTATAGTGCGGTTAGCGATCCGATGGTTGAATTTTTTAGTGGTATTTGGGGTTGGATTACGGGATTGTTTAAATAAGTTTAAATACCAAGAGTGCTTGTAAAATTAATCTACAAGCACTCTTGGTATTTTTTTATAAAAAGTTACATTAAATCACTGTAGCCATCTGGGCTTGAAAATTCTCTGGGGCAATTATGGGTGACTAGCTAATAAACGATCGCGATACTTTTTAAGGAGAACACTCACGCAACAAAGATCCCTTCCATAACACATAACCATGAAAGAAGCTCCGGCTATTAATATAGATGGCTCTCTTCGTGTAAGAGCATGAAGTACGCCTATACCTCCAAAACACAATAATGTTAGGCCAGCGAAACCACTTATTTTTCTAGTAGACGTAGCCAATTCTATCTTTGCATCATGTGAAAGATTTTGCGACGCTGCATCAATTCTTTGAAATGCAATAGATGTAATTGCGTCAACTGCGTTAGCCGATGTGCTAATTAGTGTTAGTGCTAATAAACCAGCACCGATATTTTTAAAAAGATTATTCATAAAGACACTCCATTCTTTATTTAATTATACCCCGGCTCTCCATCGTCCAGTTAATTAAAAAGATAGCAGGATCTATTGGGATGTAAAAAGGGGGTGGGGGGTGAAACAGGGGTATAATACCGTAAAATATTAAAGAATGGGGCGGCAAGTAGTGATTTTAAATTTAGATAGGGCAGTAAGCGGTGACTTTGGAGAATCTTGTGCTAATTATGTAGTCGAGTGCAAGATTAGCACGCATCGGGTGATTTTTAAGCAAATTTAGCATAAATAGTCTTAATTAACTCATCAGCGGCTTGCCAGTTAATTAAGGTACCATTTTTGCGGGCCTGATGTTCGCTGCCACCATAGACTAAATAACTATTAGCCGGGTCAGTTTGGGCCAAGCTATTCCATTTATCTAAACTATCGAATAAATCAGTACGCGCTGTAACACTGGCTTTTATCTCGATGGGAATTAATCTTACGCCAAGATCTACGATGCAGTCGATTTCAACATAGCCATTTTTATCACGCCAAAAATAGAGCTTGGGGGTAGCACCAGAATTATAAAATTGTTTATATAAATCTGTAATAATTAGACTTTCGAATAAGTGTCCGCGAATTGTGCTTAAGCTAAATTCTGCAACTGATTTTATACCCAGCAGGGAGCAAGCTAGCCCGGTGTCATAGAAGTATATTTTAGGTGTTTTAGTAGCTCGTTTATTAAAATTTTCATGATGCGGCGCTAACAAATAGATAATATAACTAGCTTCTAAAATCGAAAGCCATTTTTCGACTGTGCGTTGGGCAATACTGCAGCTCACGGCTAGATCACTAACATTTAACAGCTGGCCAGTGCGGGCGGCACACAGTTGCATGAATTTTCTAAATGTTAAAAGATTGTCGACATTGATTAATTGACGGATATCACGTTCGACATAAGAGTGAATATATGAGGGATAAAATTCTTCAGGTGTAAAGTTTTCAGTGTATGGCCGAGGGTAATTGCCCCTAAAGATCAGCTCGTTAACGTTTTCTGATAATAGTTTGTTTTCACTTAATTCGTGGATCGATAATGGCAGTAAAGTTAGTATTCCAATGCGACCAGCGAGTGACTGCGTAATGGCCTGATTCATGAGAAAGTTTTGTGAGCCAGTTAAAACAAAATAACCGGGTCGTTTTTTTTCGTCAGATTCGAGCTGAATATAAGATAAAATCTGGGGCACATATTGGAATTCGTCTAAAATTATGCCGTGTGGATTTTCATGTATTTTGAGAAAATCACGTGGGTCGCGTGTAGCATAATCGCGAATTTCAGGGTCTTCAAAATTTAGGTATTTATGTTTGGGGAACGTATTTTTAGCCAGTGTAGTTTTACCAGATTGGCGCGGTCCAAATAGTCCTACGACGGGGAATTTGGCAAAACGCCTAAGCGTGCTAGTTAAATCTCTACTTAGAATCATAAAGTTCACCCCTAAAATTACCCTAAAAATTTTTAAAATTTATGCTAATTATGTAGTTGAGTACAAGATTAGCACGGGCGTCTCTTGAAAAGCAATAGTTTGGCTGCTATTTTGATTTGCCAATCAGCTATAGGGCTGCTATATTTCGTTGTATTAATTTAAATTTTGAAAGTAGTTGCCGGGGTGGTGAAATTGGTAGACACGCAGCCTTGAGGTGGCTGTGGGAGAAATCCTGTAGGGGTTCGAATCCCCTCTCTGGCACCAGTTTATGTTTATCCAGGCCTACCGGCTTGGCAAGTGTAGTAGGGCTATTTATATAAGATTGCTTAACTTGAATAAATTTTTGTACTTAATAGGAGATTTTTTATGAGCATATTGTCTAAGAATAAGAATGTTTTGATGAGTGGCTTTATGGCCTGGGTAGTTTTAGCGATAGCAGCAACTTATTTATTGTATCCACTGCGTCAAAAATTAAAATTTGGAATCGATTTAGTTGGCGGGACCTATATCACTTTAGATGTCGAAGTAGAAAAAGCCGCTGAACGCGAATTGCATGAACGCGCTAATTCTTTAGTGGGCATGCTCAAAGCTGCTAGCAAGTCGCAACCAATTTCTAAAAAAATTAGTGGTCGTACTGCAACGTTTACTTTTGCTAGTGGTGCTGAAGCAATTGATGCGCAAACTAGTTTACGTGAGCTCGTTAGAGATCGGTACAAACTTAGCCAAGAAGCTGAAGTTGTAAAAATCACTATGACAGATACAGAATTTAACCGTTTACAAAAATGGGCCTTGAGTGCAAACGTCGATGTATTGCGCACTCGTTTAAATAAATTAGGCGTAGAAGATGTGAAAGTGGCTCCACAAGGTGATCGTAGCGTGGTAGTTGAATTACCAGATGTGAGCGATCCAGCTAAAGCCAAAGAAATGATTGGTACGCCAGCCATGTTAGAATTTAAAATTGTGGAAGCGCAAGGTAATTCTAAAGAAGAGTTGTTAGACGAATTTGGTGGTGATTTGCCAGATGGCATGCAGATTATTGCTGGACGTGAACATGGCGGCGCTGCTAAATTCTACATGGTATCAGATCATGCTGATGTAACTGGGGCGCACTTAATTAGATCAGAAGCTAGACCAGTGGATGCTAAAATGGTGGTAACTTTTGAATTAAGTCCCGAAGGTGGCGATAAATTTTATACGCTGACTTCTGAAAATATCCACCGTCCATTAGCTGCAATTTTAGATAATCGGGCTATTTCAGTAGCAACTATTAATGATGCAATTAGAACTAACTGCCAAATTACTGGTAACTTTACACGCAGTGAAGCTCAGGAATTATGCATGTTGTTTAGATCCGGAGCATTTGTAGCACCAGTTAAATTTGCCGAAGAGCGTCGTATCGGGCCTTCTTTAGGCTACGAAGCAATCCAAAAGGGTTTGTTATCTTGCGTTATTGGCCTAGGTTTATTATTAATTTTTAGTTTATTTTTCTATAAATTATCCGGTATCTTAGCGTTTATTACACTATTATATAACTTGTTGTTATTATTGCTGTGCATGAGTTTTTCAGGCGCTGCATTAACTTTGCCAGGTATTGCCGGCATGGTCTTAACAGTTGGCATGGCGATCGATTCATCGATTTTAATTTATGAACGAATTAGAGAGTTGTTGGCTAACGGTAGTTCGATTAGACAAGCAGTTGATGACGGCTTCTCTAATGCTGCGGTAGTAATTTTAGATGCGAATATTACGACCTTTATTATTGCGATAGTACTATTTAAGTTTGGTACTGGACCAATTCAAGGGTTCGCAGTTACCATGATGATTGGTATCGTAACTACCTTAATTACTGGCATGTTGTTCTTAAAATCGCTATTTAACTTTATTTTAAGCAGAAAAAATATTCAAAAATTAAGTATTTAGTGTATTCTAAGCTATTATTAAGATTATAAGGCGACGTAGCTCAGCTGGTTAGAGCGGCGGAATCATAATCCGTAGGTCCGGGGTTCGAGTCCCTGCGTCGCCACCACGCCTGCGTTTATTCGGGCCATCAGGCTCGGTAAACTACGGCGGGCGGGGCCATTAGGTTTGAGTTTAGTATTCATAGATAGTTATTTTTAGGGTCCCAGTTGGGGCCCTAAGTTTTAATGGGGTTATTTGCAAGCTAAAATAGTAAACTGGTTTAGAATTTTTATTTAAAATTAGTTTCTCTGCCGCTCGTCCCGAGCGAAGTCGAGGGATGTTGCGAGCACAAGAACCATAATGTTTAATTTACCAAACTTATTAACGCTAGCTAGATTAGTCTTAGCGCCATTACTATTGCCATTTTTACTAGTCTATTATTTGCCGCAAGATAATTTAGCGTTAAATTTGGGGCTAAGTTGCTTATTTATAGTTTTTGCTTTAACAGATTTTTTCGATGGCTATTTAGCGCGTAAATACAATTTAGTTAGTATAACTGGTAAATTATTAGACCCCATTGCAGATAAGTTTCTAGTTGCAGCCGTGCTAATTAGTCTATTAGCGGTACATAAAATCTGGTTTTTCTGGGTCTTGATTTTAATTTGCCGTGAGTTTTTTATCATGGGCTTGCGATTATTTGCACTCGAGTCAGGCTGTGAAATAATTGTTTCGCAGTGGGGCAAATTAAAAACTTTTGCACAATGTGCTTTATTGGCAGTATTAATTGCGAAGCCACTAGATTCTGGAAACTTTTTAGTAAAAAATAATTTAGTAAATTTTTATTGGTCTACTTTAGAGCTGGTGTTATTAATTATTACAATTAGTTTATCGATATATTCAGCTTATAGTTACTGGTGTGCGAGTAAAAATAAATTATTTAAGTAATTTTTATAATAGAGCTCTTTCGTAACTATCTTGAAATAAAATTTTTTCCAGCTCCAGGCGTCGCCAGAGGCTATGCCGGACACGGTCGTCCCGAACCCCGCTCACCCCGAGCGTCAGTCGAGGGGGGGGGATGTCGCGAGTAGAAACTGTGAATTACGGAAGAAGTCTAATATTAATTTTATTATAGAGCAGGTTGGATAGAATTTTATGCCTGAATTACCAGAAGTAGAGACCGTTGTTAGTAGTTTAAGACCAGTTTTAGTTAATTCTAAAATTAGTAATCTTACGGTTTTAAAAGTTAAAATAGTTAGCCCAGATTTAAGTTCCCAAATTACTAACCAAAAAATTTTAGCCGTCGAACGTCTGGGTAAATATATTATAATTCAGCTGACTGTGGGCTATTTAGTAGTACACCTGCGCATGACCGGCAAGCTATTTACGGTTAATTTAGCAGAGTTTGAGTTAGCTAAACAAACATATAAACACCTGCATGTAATTTTCGATTTAATTTCAGACCCTAGTTCGCCTAATTTTTATCAAAACAGCCAAGATTTCCAAACCGTTGGCCCCATACAAGATTTCCAAACCGTTGGCCCCATACAAGATTTCCAAACCGTTGGCCCCATACAAGATTCCCAATCCGCTCGTCCCGAGCGTAGTCGAGGGATGTTGCGGGGAAAACAAGTAGATAATTTTTTATTATTCGTAGATCAGCGCCAGTTCGGGAAAATTATATTTTGTGAAGATCTAGCCTGGTTACACGAGAAACTGGGCGTAGACCCGTTTGATACTAAATTTACTGTCGATTGGTTAAGAAATAAATTTTCGCAAATTAAGCGCGCTGCTAAGTCAGTATTATTAGATCAGTCGATTATCGCTGGCCTGGGTAATATTTATGTCGATGAAGCGCTCTGGTATGCTAGGGTGCACCCTAAGCGTCCAGTAAATCAAATTAGTCTTAGTGAACTTCAGAAATTGCACTTAGGGATTAAAGCAACTTTAGAATTAGCTATCGCAAAGAACGGCACAACTTTTCAGAGTTATAGCTTTATGGGGGAAAAAACTGGTGAGTGCGCCGCAGCAGAAGGCGAAACTGAGTGGAAAAAAAAACTCAGCTAGCTAACGAGAAGCTTTGTGGCAGATGAAGGTAGGCCCTTCGTAGTCGATCTCCAGAGGTAGACTACAAACCGTCTCAAGCGGCTGTTGTTAAGAGCAATTGGT
>CANKEI010000018.1 GCA_947481115.1 bacterium | reverse complement strand
CCAATTGCTCTTAACAACAGCCGCTTGAGACGGTTTGTAGTCTACCTCTGGAGATCGACTACGAAGGACCTACCTTCATCTGCCACAAAGCTTCTCGTTAGCTAGCTGAGTTTTTTTTCCACTCAGTTTCGCCTTCTGCTGCGGCGCACCCATTGCTAAACTCCTAAGATTCAGATTATCCAAAAATTAGCTTATACTAAATTTCAATCGCAATTCAGCGGGGCCAGTAAATAACTAGCATGGGACTAAATTAACTTGAAGCAACTAACTATTAAGTATTTAATTTATGGAGCTACAATTATGTTTATTATAATTACTTTAATTATACTAGCAGTATCTTATCAACCCCATTTATTTAGCAATCATAAAACTATGCCATTATCGCAAATTTCTCAAAAATTAAGCAGCTCTCAAAATATTATTAAACTATTTCCTACAGACGCAGCCGGTATAAATAAAATTAAAGCGCAAGCGATCGCTTGGGTAGATCAAGTCGCTCAAATTATTGATACGCCTATTGCTGAACAAAATTATCAGAATACTTTTGGCTTACTTGATCAGGTTAGCTATGAGCTCGGTGCTAATTGCGGGGTGTTAAATATTATCGAAAATACACACCCTGATGAAGCTATGCGTAATGCTGCTCAAATAGCTGTGCTAGAACTTAGTAATCTAGTAACCATAAGATTAAGTTTAAATAAAAAACTCTACCAAGCACTTAAAAATTATACTGATAATAACTATAAATTAACTAAACTTAGCTCACAGCAAAGCTATTTTATTGATAATACTATGGCTGGTTTTAAACGTTCGGGTCTAAATTTACCAGAATCAGAGTTTGCTAAAGTCCAAAATCTTACGCAAGAACTAAATAAATTAACGCAAGAATTTCAAAAAAATATTAATACTGAAGATCGCACAATTAGTTTTGATTTAACAGCATTAGCTGGCACACCTAAAAACATACTTGATAGTTTAACTAAAACTGCTGACGGTAAATTAATTATTAAAGCTCAACATCCTACCCTAATAGCGATCTTAGATAATTGTACGGTATCTGAAACACGCCAAAAAACTTTTGATTTCTATGTGAATATCGCCTACCCCAAAAATCAGCCTGTATTTCAACAAATTGTTAACACGCGTGATGAGTTAGCTAAAATTTTGGGTTTTGCTAGTTATACTGATTTAGATTTAGATGATCAAATGGCGCAAAATATTCCAACTGTTGAACGCTTTATCGATGGCATTATGACTCAAGCTCAAGTTAAAGCCGCCCAAGAATTTAAATTATTTTTAGCTGCTGAGACACAAGCTGCAAACCTAGTAAATACCGCAGGACAAGTTTATCCCTGGAATGTCCGCTATCTTAAAAATAATTATCGAAAACATAATTTAAATTTAGATATGTCTCAAATTTCAGAATATTTTCCCCTAGAGCATACTTTAAATAAGTTACTTGAAATTTACGAACAGTTTATGGGTCTAAAATTCAAACGCCAAATAACTAACCTCTGGTGCCAAAATTTGGAACTTTTAGAAGTTTATCGTGGTGATTTATTAATCGGCCATATTATTTTAGATTTATACCCACGTGAAAATAAATATAATCATGCCGCCTGTTTTCCAGTGGCCCCAACTATTAAAGTTAATCAGCAAATTGTGCCAGGTCTGAATGCTGTAATCGCAAATTTTCCGCAAGCTACCGCTGATGCTCTGGCTTTGATGACTTACGATGATGTCAAAACTTTTTTCCATGAATTTGGACATGCCTTACATGGCTTATTAGGCGCCACTGAAATAGCTATGCTTTCGGGTACTAGTGTAAAAACTGATTTTGTAGAGATGCCATCACAGATGTTGGAAAATTGGCTAACTGATCCAAAAATTTTAAAATTAGTTAGTAAGCATTACCAAACTGGTCAACCACTACCAGCAACTACCATTACAGCGCTGGCTAAATTAAAACAATTTGACTCTGGGGACTTTATTTGTCGTCAACTCTGTTTTGCTCGTATGTCATTGGCCTATTTTAAAGCTGGCCAAAATAAAGATACGCAAAAAATCATGCTCGATATTTTCGCTAGCACTAGACCTTATGTCGCACCATATACCAATGATCATACGGTAGAAGGCTGGGGGCATGTCGCTTCATCTGGCTATGCTGCTAAATATTATGGTTATATGTGGTCTGATGTTTTTGCTAAAGATCTTTTTGAGAAAATTAAGACTGGCGGATTATTAAACCCCACTATGGGCTGTGAATATATCGATAAAGTAATTGGTAAGGGTGGCGCACAGGATCCCAATGAATTAATCGAAGATTTCTTGGGCCGCAAACCAACTCAAGCTGCTTTTATAAAGAGCATGGGATTATAAAATTTTAAATTAAAAAAATAGACTGAGCTGTAAATTAAACAACTCAGTCTATTTTTTTTAAGAACTTAAACTTATTTTTTCTTGCGCAACATCGGTAAACCAGTACGCGCATTTTCCATTACTTCATAGCCTTCAGGTAATGCATCAATTGCATTAGTTTCTGCTACACCAGCAAAATAATAGATGCGTTGTTTACGTCCAGCTGCTAGAGTTACCTCTTTAGTATGCAAGAAGTAAGTTTTACCACTCTTTTTAGATTTAACACTATATGCCATAAAATAGAACTCCTTTGATAGAGAAAATGGAGAAAGTTAAGACTTTACTCTTATTATCTATAGAGAATTAGTTTCAAAAAATCTAGTCTAACTTAAAAAATCACAAAATACGTTAAAAATTTAAAACAATTATTGCTATAGATTATAAGATTAGTTAGATTTATTAAAATTTAAATCACAATTATTAATTTCGACATAAAACTCATGCACAAAAAAACTGATAATTCTTTAGGTCTACTAATTACCACCCTTGGTATCGCTATTCTAGTAGCTTTTTGCTACCAATTTGTGCTACATATTATTGGTGTAGGTGTAGCACTTTGGGTAATCGACTATGGCCTAAAATTACAAGGCTTACGCGGACTTCCATTTGTCGTCACCCAAATTTATGAACAACACTTTAATTTCAAAAATAGCCAATCATAACTAATTACTTAATTGGTTATCTCAGATCTTTAAACTTACAAGCAGTTTTGCTTCTTAAATGTCTGTGAAGATTAGAATTACTGGTAGTGCCAAAATCGCACCCCTTAGGAGCGTGTGGACACACATATGGCCGTGCACCAGTATGCACATGTGCATGCTCAGATACTTCTTTTGGGTATCTAAATCCCTTTCCACAAACTGAACAACTATGATTAGTGGAACTGCGTGGTTTAATTGGAGCTGCGCTTGTACCACTAGCATCACCAGTATCAACTATTAGGCGAGCTTTCTTACGGGCAACTGGAGCTGCCACGGCAGCAGCATAACTTGTAGTAAAGTTGATCCTTTTAGCACCTGTACCAGGTGCTAAAGTAGCCTTGACTGGCGCCCCGACCTTGTTACTAAACACCGGAATAGCAATCGCACCTGACTCTTTAACGCTACCAACTGGCGAAGATGCTGCTTCATCATCCCATGCTAAAGCTGAAACAGTAGCTCGACCTGCTTCACTCACTGGTGTATGCCTAGCTGGTGGCATACTTAAACCTATCAGACTACGAGCCGCAGCCTCTTCTACACGTGATACCCTGACGGCAGGTGCTGAGTCTAGAGCCAATATTACAATCGGCGCATTAAAAACAATTAATAATAATAAAAATTTAGATAGTTTAGACATGAATTCCATGACCCCTAAGTTAAACAAATATACTAAAAAAAGCCCCTAAATAAGCAGGTTTTTAGTATAATCTGCCCTAAAAATAAGTTCAAGGAAACAAGTATAAATCAACGATAGTCACGCTTAAATTTTTTTTCTAAATCTTTTAGATTCAGCACCCATAGGGTAGGTCGACCATGTGGGCAGGTTAGGCGATTAGGCACCACCTCAAGTTCATCTAATAAACTATACATCTGCTCATAATCTAAAATATCCCCCGCTTTGACCGCCGCCTTACAAGCCATTTGAGCCTTAAATCGTTTATTAAGCTCTTGCCAAAATAGCTCTTTGGTTAAGCCGTTAATATCATGCGCCGCTACCAATAAATCAGCTAATAAATTTTTAAAATCGCCATTTTTGAAATAGATCGGCGTAGACTGAATTACAATTTGTTGCACACCAAATTGTTCGATTAAAAAACCATATAACTTTAAAAGTGCTTGGCACTCGATTAAAATTTCAACATCCGCCGGAGTATAATTGAGTACAATTGGAAACAATAAATTAATTGTCTCAACTTGGGCACAATTTTCTTGGGTAAGATTCTGGGTAAATCGTTCATATAATATGCGTTCATGCGCAGCATGTTGATCTACAAAAAGCAGCCCATCTGATTGTTCAATTAACAAGTAAGTTTCTTGATACTGTCCTAATAAGCGATACTGGCGCTGATTTAAATTTAAACTCTGTTGCTGATGCTCAAAATTGTCAGTATCTTGAATATTTAAACTGGATGCTAAATTATCTTGCGCTAACGACACTAAATCTGGCAAACTCTTTTCGACATAAAAATCTTGCTGCGGCCAAGTTGTTGCCATTAATAATTCATGGCTACTAAAATTTTGATTACTTTTATTATTATTATTATTTACCAAATTACTAGCAGTTATATTTAACTCTAAACTAGTTAAATTTGCTGGCTTAAACTGTGAGTTTGGCCAACTATTTAAACCAGTTGGTTCAACCGGTCGCGAATTAAATTTTTGCGAAACATATTGTTCTAGAGCTTGCTTGACAGCTTCATAAACTAAACGCTCGATTTTGTGCGCCTGTAAAAACAAGACTTCTTCTTTTCTAGGATGAATATTAATATCTAGCTCATGCGGATCTAGTTCTAAAAAAATTATACCCACGGGAAATCTACCTTCAGGTAACAATCCAGCATAGCCCTTTATAATAGCTTTATGTAACCCAATGTTGCGCACCCAGCGTTTATTTACAAATAAAAACAACTGATTACGATTGTAGCGTTCAATTTGGGGAATTGAAATCAGACCTGATAACTGTAAATTATTAGAATTATTTTTATTATTACTACTACTATTATTATTAGTATCTAATTTAAGTACTTGATCAGATAAATTAATGTCCCAGAGCTGGGTTAAGCGATCTTGTAAATTTATCGCTGGGCAATTATATAATAATTTATGATCACTAAATAATCTAAAATGTACTTGGGTATGTGACAAAGCAAAAGCTTGAAATAGCGTTAACATCTGACGCCACTCCGTTTCAGTTTTTTTTAAAAACTTTAAACGCGCCGGAATATTATAAAATAAATCATGAATCGCTAAATCAGTCCCAACTGTACAACCTATACTAACTTGTGAAACTAATTCGCCAGCTGCCAGTTCTAGTTTAGTGCCAACTTCACTATCTGATTCACGGGTAATCAAACTTACCCGGCTCACCGCTGAAATGCTAGACAGCGCTTCACCGCGAAAACCATACGTATTTAAAATTTGCAAATCTGATACTTGCGTTAATTTACTGGTCGCATGATGCGCAAAGCATAATGTTGCATCAGCTTCTGACATACCACAACCATTATCAACAATCCGAATTAATTTTTTGCCGGCTTCTGCTAAATAAATATCTATTTTAGTCGCCCCTGCATCCAAACTATTTTCTAACAACTCTTTTAAAACATTAGCGGGCCGCTCTACTACTTCGCCAGCCGCGATCTTACGTGCTTCAATATCAGAAAGTTGTTTAATTTTGTTCATAAATTTTATTTTTTAAACCCACTAGCGCTAGATTAATCTCTAAACACGCTTAATTTTTAACTGCAATCCAAATTGGTTATGCGCCAACTGCTTAATATCTTCAGCTTTAATAGTTTCGAGTTTACCATCAATTATATAATCGAGCGATAATAATTTGCGCCAAAAACTTATTATTTGATCAGGTGAATCTCCAGAACCTTCAACTATAATTTTATCTCCACAGATTAACTCTAATTTAGTCAAAACTAGCTTGGCGGGAATCAAATCGGCAATATCTAGTAAATATGTTAACAAGTCACGCTCATGTTGATTGCTTTTTGGAGCTTTATAATAACCTAATTTTTGTTCTAGCCTAAGCTTCTCGCCAGCTAAGTTATGTTTATCACGGACCACTTGGTCGAAATTTACCAAATTATTTTCCAAAATATTTACTTGCTGATGTACTACACGATAGCTGTAAAATTTTCGCGCGCTAATTAAGCCTAAAATTAAAATTAAACTAACTAGTGCCAGCATTAAACGCTTAGACCATAAACAGCAAATTTGGCTATGTAAAAAAGAAACTGGCATGGTAAAACTATGTTTTTTCATATTAATATTATGCTCCCCAGGAAACATATAACCCTAAACAGGCTAATAAAACCTGCTGTTCGGCTAGATTTAGATCAGTTAAATTCAAATTAATGCCTAAACTTAATTCGGACTTTTTGAACGACACCAAATTCTGTAAATTGGCTGTGAGCTCAAAATCTGAAAATTTTAACAACCCCAATAAAGCACCATTCTGACTAGTTACGCCCATTAAGTTTAAGCGTTGTTGAATAAATACTAGTTGATATTGCCAAGAGATCCCAGCTGGAATATGCGCAGTATAAAACCAATCATCAGCAGGAGCGCCGCTGCGGCCATTAATATTAATTTTGGAGAACTTGTGCTCAATAAGCTGATGATTAATACTATTAAAATTTTCAATAATTATAGGTCCCGCTAAAATCAAGCCCCACTGTGCCATATCCAAATTATGTTTTTTACTAAAATTAACTATATAATTTTTAAACACTGTCGGATTATAAAGCACTAGCTCATGCACAATTTTAGAATTTAGTTCAAAAACTTGCTGCTCGACAATTTGCACATCTGGGTATTTACCAGTTAAACAAATACAAGTCAGATTGCGAGCACCTAGATGTAAAGCCACAAATTTTTGAGTATCAGAACGCCAAAATTGCATACACCTCAAATAGCTTAATTTTTAAATTAATCGTATTTCCAGCATACGATTTTTACCATACATGTCACGATGGACAATTATTTGGTTAAATCCAACTGCTTGCGCCAGCTTTGTAACCAACTCAGCTTGTAAATATCCAATCTCAAGATATAAAACTTTAATCTTTGCCTGCATAGCTAAATTAAGTATCTGACGAATTAGATCTAGGCCATCAACTCCCGATACTAAGGCTCTCGGATCTTCCCATACTTGCACATTAGGAGCTAATTCTAAATATTCTAGCTCAGTGATATAGGGCGGATTAGCTGTGATTATATCAAAATTAAATCCACTAACTTTACTGAGATTTAATTTATTAAGATCGAGATTAATTATTGCTAAATTATTAATTTTATTAATTAATTTATTTTTTTCGATTAACTCACAAGCTTGGGAGCTAATATCGACTGCCCAGACTTGAGCATTTGGCATAGCTTGTGCTAACGCTAAACCTATGCAACCAGTGCCAGCACACAGATCTAAAATTTTAAGCCCAGACTGATTTTTATTTTCAAATTTAGCTTGATTATGATTATGCTTTTTAGTGTTTTTTTGACTCGCAAATTCTACAAAATCTTTTTTTAATTGCTTAATTACAGTTGCGCACCATTCTTCGGTCTCAGGTCTGGGGATTAAAATCGGTGGCTCAACTAAAATCTGTAAACCTAAAAAATTAACGTCCCCTAAGATATATTGCACTGGCTTAGCTGTTTGCATAATTTGATAGACCCAGGCATCTAACTGAGCTTGATCTTGAACCGACCAGCTAATTCCTGTAATTAAAATCAACTCGAGCTTAGTTTTTTGGGATAATTTTTCTAATAACCACCAAGCAACTTGCTCATTTAAGCCCTGCTGAACCAGCGCGCTAATTAATTTAGTAACAACTATTTTTTGCAAAATTATTGCACTCCCAGCTATTGTGAATCACCTGAAAGCAAGCCCGTAATATAAGCTTGCGCATCGAACGATTCTAGATCAGTTAATTTTTCGCCCGCTGAAATATAAGCAATTGGCAACTTTAAACCATCCACAATTGCTAACGCTATGCCACCTTTAGAAGCACCATCCATTTTAGTTAATACAATCCCATCCACTTTAACATGCGTACCAAAGATGCGGGCTTGATCCAAAGAGTTCTGCCCTAATGTAGCATCGATTGTTAACAATGTGGTCACTTTTTGTGCTGGCAATTGCTTCTGAATCACACGTTCAACTTTAGCTAGCTCACGCATTAAATCTTCACGAGCCTGTAATCTACCCGCCGTATCGATTAATAAAATATCATAATGGCCTGTTTTGAACTCTTCGCAACCACGATAGATTACCGCCGATGGCGCACTATCCTGCGCTCCAGAAATAACGGTAACTTTTAAGGGGCTAACTAATTGTGCTAATTGCTGCACTGCTGCCGATCTAAAAGTATCTCCAGCTACAATTAATACTCGCTTACCAGCCTGCACATATTTATGAGCCAGCTTGCCCAATAAAGTAGTTTTGCCGCTACCATTAATTCCTACTAATAAATATATTTTAGAAATATTACTGTCTAAAGTAAGACTAGAATTGATTAACAGTTCTTGTAAATAGCCCGCCAAAAGTTCTTTTAGCTCTAATCCAGTCGCAATTTTCCCAGCATTATAATCCTGTTGTAATTTTTGCGTAATTTGACGTGCTACAGCTAACCCCGTATCGGCAGATAAAAGAATTTTTTCAATTTCTTGAATAGTAGCTTGATCGATTTTATTGGAATTAAATAATAAATTTAATTTACTTGAGACGGTCGAAAAAAAAGATTTTAAATTTTTAGAAATAAAGCCAAACATGTTTATCCATCATAATTTACAGTGATTAATCTTAATTAAAATCTATTATACTCAATCCTATAAATATTTTCTAAAACAATCATGTTATAATTTTTATTTACCCATAGCTTGACCAAAATAGTTTTTATTCGCAAAATTTCTACATGATTAAACATAAATTACCAGATAAATTATCTCGCAATTGGCCATACTATGGCTTAGCACTACTATTTATCATCAATCTCTGGTTAGTCTGGCCTGGCCAAATGACCCCCGATAGCTACACACAATACCAAGAGGCGCTAACTAATACTTATAGCGCTGCACACCCACCATTAATGTCTTTTGTTTGGCATTTATGCGCACTAGTGTTGACTGGTTCGGGCCTAGTGTGTTTATTGCACTTATTATTGCTATATGGGGCTTGCTGGACCTTTATGCAGAGTTTTAAAAACAGCCCCTTAAAATTTTATTATTTAATTTTTCCATTATTACCAGCCATCGCTTTTTATTCTTCCATGATCTGGAAAGATGTGGGCCTAGCTTTTAGCTATTTAGCTTTTAGCAGTGGTCTAACTTATTTTATAATTCAAGAAAAGAAGCCCTCCCATAGCCAGTATTTAGTTTTAATTTTATTATTATTCTATGGTACAGCCGTAAAATTTCAGGCGATTTATACTGCTCCGGGATTAATTTTGGGCCTAAGTTTTATCTGGAATAATTTCAAATTAAATTATAAAACTTGGCGCACAGCAATTGTGGGTTATTTAATATTATGTAGCAGCGTGCTGGCTGTTAATCAACTACTAGAAACTCCGTCTGCCAATAAACATTGGTGGCAATATGTGAAAATTTATGACCTAGCAGGCATTAGTATCGCGCTAAATCAGCCGCTTTTTCCAGATTATATTTTACAAGCCAAAAATTTTG
The DNA here is from genome assembly GCA_947481115.1 of bacterium. Taxonomy (GTDB): domain Bacteria; phylum Babelota; class Babeliae; order Babelales; family JABDEC01; genus CANKVQ01. Next base: position 8,801 of record CANKEI010000018.1, on the reverse strand, counting down.
ATTTCGAGCTAATTAAACAAAAATTTAATTATGAACGCGTTGATGATTTAGTATTTTTTTCTGATAGTCCAATCGTCAGTACTATTAACATTATCGATCTTCAAAATTTGTTAACGCATTGGCGCAAGGCAGTTTATCAACACCCACTAATTTATTTGCAGCATAGATGGCACAATTGGGCTAAGATTCTTTTTGCTAAGCCATTAGAAAAATTAGACACGTTAGATTTCACTCAGTTTAAAGGACTGCCATGGCTAGCCAACCTAAATCAAGTTACTAGTGACCAAACTAATCGTATTAAAATAAGCCGCTCGCAAAAACTTGCAGGCTGCGTTAGTAAAGTTATTTTTACTGTACTTAAATATTTTAGATATTTACTTAGCTTTATTTTTGTTTTTATTTTTATAATATTTTCACTAATTTATGGCAGCTTTAAACTTAAAAATAATTATGGTTTATTATTATTTATTTTTAGTTTAACCAGCTTGCTATTAGTATTAGCGCTTTTTCCGTTTACCATGGCTAGCGCTTTACGCTATGTCTATATGCCAGTCTGCCTAACCTATGCTGCTATCCCAATAGCTTATCGGGCTATTTTATCCCGCATGTAAACTACTTAAGAATTAATTCTAGTCTGCCAAAAAATAATCTTAAGCGCTGATAGTCTCGCCCAACTAAAAGTGCAAATAGTTCTGTGAATTCATCTAGTTTATTAGCTAAATCAAGCCTAGTTTTAACTCGCTGAAAAACAGCTAATAGTAGCTCATCGATCTGATTATTCATTTGATTAGCCCGACTAAATAATAAGTGTAAAAATTGGTAACTATTAAAAAACAGTTCCCATTCTAATTCTGTAGCCGCTCGCACAAACATATGAATTTTGGGTGGTATTTCTGGCGCAGTATAAATAATCTGAGAGGCAATAGAATTTTTTTGTGCTTGATAGCCAACCAATAAACAAGTAAAAGTAGTCTTTAAAAATTCAAAAATTTGTGGCAGATCTTGTTGTAACTCTTGCTCTGTCTTCTGATAGGCTATCGGTAAACGCACGGCATCTAGCGAACCAGTACTGATCTGGCAAACCAAGCCAAAGTATTTAGTAGCTTGATCTTCGATCACTAATAATGATCCGTAAGCCGGCGCTTGATTAAATTGCCAACTTTGCGCTGTGCAATCCCATAAAGAACTTTCAATGATCTCAGCAAAATATTGATGCTTGTTTGGCATAAATGACCCCTAAATTAGCTTGCTGTTTAGCACTAGTTAAATATTTTTTACGATGCATAAATAGTGGTCCTTTAGCTGCCAAAGCCGCTTGATGTTGCGCTGTACCATAACCTTTATGTGCTCCCAATAAATACCCGGGAAAGCTTTTATCATAAGCTACCATTAATTGATCGCGATAAACTTTGGCCATAATCGAGGCTGCGGCAATCGAGCTAGAAAAATCTTCACCTTTAGGAAAATGATATACTGGCACATCGGCATAAGCACTGTTTTTTAATATCAGTGGCATGGCATCGACTACTATCGCAGCTGGCCTAATCTTACAAATAGAAAACAAATTATAGGCCGCACGCTGCATTGCTAAGAGCGTAGCATGGTAAATATTTAACTGCTCAATCTCATCATGACTAGCGATACCAAAGGCATAACAACTGTGTTTAACTAAATAATTATTGGCCATCATTAATTCATGAGAAGTAAGTTTTTTAGAATCTATCAACAGAGTACTTGGGGCATTTTTAACTAAAATTACGGCCCCTGCTACCACTGGACCAAACAGCGATCCTCGACCAACTTCATCGATGCCACAAATCAATTTATCTTGGCTCCAAAAAAGTTCTTCGTAATAATTCTTTGCTATAATTTTATGTACCATAAATACTAGCCCTTTGTAATCCATCGTCTTGACAAAGTGAAACACTGCCATACAATATGAGTCAAGCAGATAAGTAATTTAAAATCATACTAACACAAATTTAAATCTAGGTGCAGGAGACATAGCGCTATGAAGGGAATGACCGCGCTCAGAGTTAAAGAACTCTTGAGAGAAAAGGGCTGGACAACTAAAGTTTTAGCTGAAAAAACTGGTATGTCTGAAAGCTACTTAACCCATATTAAAAATGGCACACGTCGCTGGAATGAAGACTCTTTAAGAAAGCTAGCCAATGCTTTTGAAATGTCGCCAATTGATTTATTCGCATTATATCGCAAAAGAACTGACAATATCGATACCAGCATCAATCTACCTGAACAAACTAATGCCGATCTAAATGTACAATTAATTCCGGTAGTTGGTGATATACCATCTAACCCTTCACCATATAATAACCAATTGATTCAGGTTACCACTGGTTTCAAAGACGCCTTTGTACCATTCTTAAACAGTACAGATGGCGCCATTTTTGCACTAGCAATCGAAAATAATCTGATGGCACCAATATTTTGCAAGGGCGATCGTTTAATTATTTCACCTGAAATTTGGGCCCGCACCGGTGATTTAGCCGCGGTAGAATATGGCAATGATACTCCCATTAAAACCATTGCTAAAGTAACTTATACCGAAGAGTTTGTAATTCTAGAGACAGTTAACCAAAAACAAGCACCTGTTGCCCTAATTCGTGGTAAAGACCATTTTAGGATTATCGGCCGCGTAATCACACGTATCCAAAGCCTGGTTTAGCTATCTATTTATTTTATCTATCAATACAATATTCAAAATAATAGACAAAACTTTAAATTTTTAGGGGTCACTATCCAGTGGCCCTTTTACTTAATTAAAACTTAACATTAGTCCCTTTTTATGCTACTTTTAAGGGGTTATTTAAGTTCAACTAAATGGGCATAGGGCCCATAGCGCACCAAAATTTAAGCAATTTTGGGCGTTTCCTCTTAGTTTACGGAGTCTCAATGCTAAGATATGAAACCTTAGTACTAGCCATTCCAGAAGCCACTGATGATGAATGCAGTGCTTTAGAATCGCAATTCAATAAAATCGTCGAACAAAACAAAGGCAAGTTAACTTCCTTTGATCGTTGGGGTAAATATCGCCTAGCCTATGCTGTCAACAGACAACGCTATGGCATCTACTTCTTAGCACGTTTCGACGCCACTGAAACTGGCAAACACAACATGCTTGATGAAATCAATAAATTATTGACCATTAAGTTAGAAAATTTGGTTATGCGCTCATTAACTTCAGTGCTAGATCCAAAAACTCCGGTTGATTACCGTCGTCCAGCGCCACTTGATGAACGCCCACGCAATGTGGATGAGTTCTTAAAAGAGAACAAAATGGATGGTCTTTTAAAAGAAGAACGCCATGAAGCTAGAGCGAATACATCGTCTTTAGCTGCTGAAGAAGCACCAGAGTTAGATATTGATCTTGATGCAGACTTAGAGTAATAGGACGAGATAATCATGGCTAAAAAAGTAGAATTAAAACTTAGTTCACGTATTTTACGTAAAAAATCTAAACGTAGCTTAGTGCCTGTTAAAAGACACTGTCGCTTTGCAAACAACCCAGAACTGGTATTCGCTATCGACTATAAGAATGCTGATTTCTTAAAGAGCTTCTTAACTGAACGTGGCAAAATCTTACCAGCTAGAATTTCTGGTAACAGCTCTAAATATCAACGCTTAATGGCACATGAAATTAAGAAGGCTCGTACTATGGCTTTATTACCATATACAGCTGAGCAATCTTAATTTTTTAAATAGTAAATAAAAAATAAAACCCCGGGACATAAAACTCCTGGGGTTTTTAAATTAAATAAAATTTATGGCTGACAACTGTTTTGCGAATATACTTTTAAATCTTGATAAACAACCTCTAACTGATCAAATTTAAGTTTTAAGCGATCAGCAAATTCGCGTAATTGTACGGCATCTGGGCAACTATCATGAATCAATACATGATCAATCCAAGCCAATTTTTGATCTAGCTGCAAACGCTTATCCCATTCATAGCTGATTTGATCTTGCACTCGCCTAACTTTACGCATGAGCTTATGCACTTCACAATGACATTCTTCGCACCAAACTCTTAAACGATATTGGGCTAAATCAGCTTGCACATAATTACCTTGTTCCAACTGCACTTGTTTATAATCTAGTAAATCAGTTTTAAATTTAAGCTGTTTTGCGAGATATGCTCGCGTACGATCCAGCCGTGTTTCTAAGCGATTGAGCTGATAATTAAAATAATCGAACTGTTTAAAATAGTAGTAAATTCGCGTATCTCGCGGTGAGACGCAAAAATTGCATCTGCCAAAGCTTTTTGAAATAGATAGTAAAATTAAAATCAAAAATAAGATTCTTGGCTTCATATATCGCCCACCTAAATATTTAGAGCTAAATTTAGGCTAGAGCATAGCAATATGGCAACTGAATGTCATATACATTTGAATAATTTTGGTAAAGAGTGATCCTGATACCATTTAGTACACAAAAAGAATTCGTATAGACTAGTAAATCATACGAAGGATTAAATAATATGAAAATACCGTCAAGAACATATGATAAAGAATTCAAGATCAATGCCGTTAAGCTTTATAAAGAAGGCAACAAGGGATTAGAGGGGGGGCGCTGAGGCTACCGCCAGTATCTTTGAATATATCGAGGTATTCTATAATCGCGAGAGGACGCATTCAACCTTAAAATAAGTATCACCATTGCAATTTGAGCAACGATATTTAATTAGTGGCCAGAGTAGAATGAAGCTGGCCCAGCCGGCCATAGAGGCAATTATAAATTTTTGAATTCATTTTGTGTACAAAAAGGTTGCAAGATCAGATTAGTCAAATAAATTTTTTGAAATATTGGGATTTTTACGCAACCCAAGATAAATAGCTTAAATATTAAGCTATTTACTAACAAAACGGCGTCTTTTTTTTCGTTTTTTATGTATTTTTTTAAATGCCACAACTTTTTTCTTCATAGATATAACCGCTAACACATCAGCACATTTTAAACAAACTAAGGCGTTTTTTATAATTTTTCCACGAATTAATTGAGAGCGATATGTCCAAAAACCTGTGCCTCTTGCCCCAAAAATAATATTTTTACTACATAGCATGCACTTATTAGGCCAACCCTCGTATCTAAACTTAGCTATATCTGTAAAATATAAACCATGCATTAATAATGCTGTTAATTCTTGATAGGTCATGCATAAATATTCATGTGGATTCATTAGCAGCTTGCCAGAATTAAAATCTTCATACGCTTGATCAAAAAATTCAGCTGCTTGCTGATCACTTAATTTACCATTATAAACTTCATGTATAATATCGTAAGTATTCATCTATTTTTTACTTTCAAATATTAAGTACTCGGCCTATTACGGCAGGCTTATAATATTCATCAGTTTGTGGATCTAATGCACCCAAGTGTATTTTTTTCTTATTATACGCTTCTACTTCATTATGCTTGTGATCCCATTGTAAATATTCCGCATTTTTTAGACCGCTTACACCAGGCTTTTTTTGCCAAACTCCATCATTACCAATTGGTCGATAATTTTTTTTAATATTAGGTTTTTTAAAAAATTCTTGTCTCTGCACAGTATTAACAATACGCACCTTTTGTGGCGCGCCATTTGCATTTTTTATCGCTGACTTGTACTTAGTTTTCTTACCAGACTTATTATGCTTAAAATAATCTCCTGCTTGATTGAATAAAGTTTGGCTACTCGCTGGGCTATTTTTAAAATTAATAACTAAGCCATTAAGCTCTGCTAATTCGTATTCTTCAGCCGCTATTAAGCCTAGTGCTTTGGCAACATCTTGCCCAGCTACACCAAATTTATTCAGCCAGCTGATGTTACCAGACTTAGTTTTATTAGCTTTCTTTTTAGCTATAATCGCTTGCTGTAATTTAGCTACTAGTGCAGCATCGCTAATTAACGCAACTGTTTTACCAGCTATCAAAGTTGTGGCAATCGAAAATAACTGATCGCCAATTACTTGGCCAATCTTTTCAAATTTTTCCGCTCTAGGTGTAACTTCTAGATACTTAATAAATTTATGATACTGAGCTTGGCTACGTTCAGATTCGATCTCCATCCCCTCGCTAAAAATATCTGCATCTGGATCATAACTAGCCAATGTCACCACAGCTTGACCTAAGCTCACAGTCAAATTTTTAGCGAGTTGCCATAAATTAACCCCCATAATTCTGGTCGTATTAATTGGGTGCAAGATTAAATTGCTACCAGCCTGGACAATATTGCCTACAAAATTATAGCCGCCCTTAATTAAGCCTCGACCTAAAGCGGTAAAATCATGCGCTAAATCGGTAAAAGCAGTGGCAATTTCTATTTTATTTACCCTGTTAGCTTTGTGAGCAATGACAATAGTCTCTAGTACCGTATTAGAAAAATCCTGCAGCCCAATAACGTGCGGTGCAAAAATTTTATGGTCCGCAATAGTATTAATAATTTCAAAATGTCGCGCATGCAATAACTGCTGATCTCGCTGATTAAATTTAGCTCGAAAAAAATCTGGTGGAATTTGTAAGTCGCAGGGCGGTAAATCCGCTAAGCTTTCGAACTCAAGGTCACCTGAAATCTGATTGTCCATTGAAGCAGGTAGAGCTACAGCTAAATTTAGCTGCTTATTATAATTGTAAATTAATTTAGTAGCTGCCGATGATAATCTTAAATTTTTAGCAGCCGTAATTTCACGCGCCAGATGCTGGGCATGCTCTAATTTATGTCTTCTGGAGATTAAATATGGGTATTTCTGTTCTTGTTTAATGCGATACTTAGAACTTAAATAAGCGTGCAAATCATAAAATTTTTCGTTTAAATCACCATGCGTAAATGGATTATAATCTTTCGAATCGCTGGGAATATTTTCAGAATTAGAGCTGCTATTATTAGTACTATTGGTACTAGTATTCTTATTATCAGCTGGTAAATCTGGATTTAATTGTTTTTGAATAACTATTAATTTTGCTAATTCTTCAGCAGTTCGTAGTTGTTCAAGACGATTGCGGTTATCGTAAATTCTATTGAAACTATCTGGCCGATAAACTTTAGCAGAATTATTTTGTTGTGGTCCAAAATGGGGCATTCCAGAATTGTTGTTTAGAGTCAAACAAGCAAATACTAAAAAAGTAAAAAGAATAAAAGAATTCGAAACTGTAATTACCAGCTTGTTAGGTTGCTTCACTACTACTCGCAAGTTTTAACCAATTATTTAATTCAAAAATGCGATACTAAAACTTACATTTTTAGTTTAGGTTGTCAAATTAACTAAAGATAATATCTTTACCAAAATTCTGGTAATCTAAAAATATAAAACTTTTAAAATAAAAAACGAGTTTAAAAAAATGTCGACATTATTTGAACCTATTTACCAGATCACTCCAGCTATTGCAGACAATTTAGCTAAAATAGAACACCTAAAGCAAGCTATCCAAAATTTACCGCTTACTCCAATCGTCCTAGCCTCACTTAAGGAAACCGCACGCTTATACACCACGCACTACTCCACTATGATCGAAGGTAACCGCTTAGAACCAGCAGAAATCGAACACGTCTTAAAACATGACGGACATTTTCCAGGGCGCGAACGTGATGAAAAAGAGATTATGGGTTATTACGTTGCCTTAAAACAAGTTGAGATCTGGGGTCAATCTCAGACCTTAATTACGGCAGAGCTAATTCAAATTATTCATGCGCTAATTATGAGCAATGGCAAATTGACAGTAAAACCAACGCCTTATCGTGATGGGCAAAATGTCATTCGCGATGGACGCACTAAGGCCATTGTATATATGCCGCCAACAGCTGCTGATGTGCCAGAATTAATGCAAAATTTATTATTATGGCTATGGCAAGCTAGTGCCACTGTAACATGCCCTATTCAAGCCGCAATTGCACATTATCAGTTTACCACTATTCATCCATATTATGACGGCAATGGTCGTACGGCCTGATTATTAACGACTTTAATTTTGCATTCAGGTGGCTATGATCTAAAGGGTCTATATTCTTTAGAAGAGTATTATGCGCGCAATTTACCAGCTTATTATGCTGCGATCAGCGTTGGCCCATCACATAATTATTATTTTGGCCGCGCAGAAACAGATATCACAGATTGGATCGAATATTTTATTGGTGGCATGGCCGAAGCTTTCGAAAAAGTCATGCAACAAATGCAAACTGCTAAAGAGCTTGGCGCAACTGATCATGCAGATTTACTACGCTCACTAGATCCACAAAAACGCTTGATGCTAAGCTTGTTTAAAGACACAGAAGTTGTCGCACTTGAGCAAATTGGTCAGTGTATCGGTTGTCAACCTGATACTACTAAACAGTTTTGTAAACAGTTAGTAGCTACTGGATTTTTGGAACTGGAAACGATAATTAAGCCTGATAAAAAACAGCAGAATTATAAATTAACTGCACTGTATCGTAAATTGCTTGAGTAAAAAATGGCATAGCTTCAATTTTTATGGTTCTATCCTCAAAACAGACCACCCAAAAAATCATGATTGCTTTTATTATTCAAGATATTCAGGATCACATTTTTCTACAAATAGACCCCTCTGCTCAATTTTTTGGATACTTTTGACACATTAGAGCTCTTCCGTAACTATCTTGAAATAAAATTTTTTCCCGCTCCAGGCGTCGCCAGAGGCTATGCCGGACACGGTCGCCCCGAACCCCGCTCACCCCGAGCGTCAGTCGAGGGGGGGATGTTGCGAGTAGAAACTGTGAATTACGGAAGAAGTCTATTGCTAATTCTGGATCAGCAGCTTTCTCAATCAATGGTAGCATTTTTTTTAAT
>CANKEI010000017.1 GCA_947481115.1 bacterium | reverse complement strand
TTATTTTGTTGTGGTCCAAAATGGGGCATTCCAGAATTGCTGTTTTGTGCTAAACAAGCAAATATTAAAAAAGTAAAAAATATAAAAAAATTCGAAACTGTAATTACCAGCTTGTTAAGTTGCTTCACTACTACTCGCAAGTTTTAACCAATTATTAAATCTAAAATTGCGGTATCAAAACTTACATTTTTAGTTTAAGTTGTCAAGTTAACGGGCAACAAATTTTACCTTAAAATCAGTATGTGGCGCTTGATTATTAAATTCATACAAATCATTAATGTCGATCTTTAAACCCTGATTGAAAAATTCTAACATTTTATTTGCTGAATGCGAATTCATATGCGCATTTGGACAAACTTCATTCACCAAATTAATCGGGATATTCACAATTTTAGATTTTTCAAAAAATAGACCATGTAAGCTTAAATCAGCTTGTTCAGCCCAACTACCCTCACAACGGTTTGGATTACCATAGGGGTTATTCACAAAAAAATCTTTGATTCTATTTTTAGGATAGATAGTCATATCCACAGTATTGGGATAGCGCCAGTCAGCCCCCTCACTATCACTAAATTTGTAAGCATAAATGTTTGGCATTACTAATTTATGCATAGGCAACTTACTAACTTTGTCACCTGTGAAATAACATTTACTAATATTTTTACCTAAACGCAAATAAAAACCATAAGCATTAGTTCGCTTTAAAGCTTTAACACATTCACTTAAATTGACCTTGCTTTTTACAATAATGTCATCGGTCGAAAACATTAAATAATCTTGCTTTGTGTCCCACGCTTTTAGAATTAGCGGCTTAAAATCTGCCTTAGGCTCAGCACCTTGCTTAAAATAGCGCGCCTGCTTAAATTTAATTTTAACTTCATCATAAGCAGTTTCATAAGCGCTATCACTAGCGCGATAAATCACCGAAAGTTCACCTAGTCCAGTCATATATTTATCAATAGATTCTAGTAGAGCATATAACTGCATTGGTCGATTATAAGAAAAAACAATCAAATCAACCAACCCTGACTTACATAGTAAATTACTAGTAAATAAACTAAAAATAATTAACAGATGTTTCATAGAAATACTTTCGTTTGTTTTATAATTTTTTGGCTGACCATTTTAGCTTGAGCTTAACTATCAATAGCTGGCTTTAAACTGCTAATCGCTACTACTGGCAATTATCGCGCCCTTAAAAATATCATATTATCCCTATCATTAGCAATTAGTCCTAGGGTCAGGACTAAACAGCATTTGACATAGCTTAGCTAGGTCGCCTAAACTAATAATATTCTTTGAAATTCCTGGGGGCGTAATGGCTTCGACGTATTATTGATGATCCGAGGAGCATGCCGAGTTTTGATTGGGATCTCGTAAAAAATGATCAAAACATAAATGCAAACCATTCTAATGGTGCGCAGTCTTTAAACTTAGCTTTTGCTTAATTAAAGACTGACTTATTGATGTAACGTACCTATCAGTTACACTAATTCGTATCACTCAGATAGGGCGGTTGAGCGAGGTTTTTTAGTTTTATAGCTCAACATGATCACAAAACTGGCTAATTGACTACACTCAGTCTCTAGGGTGGTTAATTAGTACCTATAGAGAATAAGCATGTAGCGTCTTGGTTCTGATGTTTTGCGGACATGGGTTCGACTCCCATCGCCTCCACCAGTCTACGCTAATCCGGGCCTTCCGGCTCGGCAAGCTACGACTGGTAGGGCCAGTTTCTTAAGGGAATTAAATTGAGTAATGAATATGATATTGAGAGCAATATAGCGAAGCATGCCCTTCATAGCTCAGATAGCGTAGCTTAAAAACCCACTAATTCACTCATAAATTTATAATTAATTATCTAAATCATTGCTTTTACTAGACCTAATTTATTACCATTAAGTTAATTAAATCATTAGCATGTTTAAAAGATCTTAATTGGAGGTAAATTTATGTCTAAATCTGACAAGAATAAATCAAAAATTGCTATATTCATTTTTTTATTAATATCTGGCCTAACCAGCATAACTTTGTTGGCTGAACAACAAAATGGGTTATTAATTTTTTTAGACGACTCTATCAATGAAATTGCTATAACTAATGATCTACTCACTGCTATTTCACAAAATTCCGGACCAATTGTCGCATCTGCTTCGCTCATGGCCAATATTAGTGAAATTAAGAAGCTAGATGATAAGAGCCCCCAAAAGTTAATCTCGCTATACGCGACTTTGCGCCCACAAATTAATGTTCCTGAAAAGCTGACGCTTCTAAAAGATTTAATTGCTGACGTAATAGATTGGCAAACACTATCTAAAAATTGGATTATTAAAGAAATTAGTCCACTATTATACCTATTAATTCCTGATGAATATTTAACCAAACAAAATTTAACCGCAGCAGATGTGACAGCTATAACTACTGGAGCAACAACTTCTACAGAGTTACGATTGGGCCTAAAGGTAAATCATCTACGCACAGTTATTAATTTAACTGAAATTCATAGACCTGCTACAGAACCACAATTTGCTAGTTATTTTACAGAAGCGCTCTTAGCTGAAAATCAAAGTAAGATATTTGTATTGAAAAACGAGTACCAAGGAGAATATGCAAACAGTATCCCAATTTGGTCAATATATTTAACTGGTCATGGCATGATGAATTACGCTATTGCTGATTTATCGTTGGAACAATTTAAAAATTTTCTAACTTTTTTAGCTGAAAAAATTAAAACTAAATTATTATACTATCAGTCTTGCTATGCAGCCGGATTAAACAATGAACAGATCTACGCAGATGAGCAGACTGGTATTCATAAAACTTACCCCTATGCCATAATAACTGGGGCCCTCACTGATGCAACTATTACAGCCCAATTATTAGAGTTAAAAATCGAACAAAATATATTAAAAATAAAATCACATATATCATATAAAGATTTTTTAAATCAAAGCACGACATTAGAAACTATTAATTATCATGACCTAGCTACTACTTTAACACCAGATCTAAATGATATTGGTTTAAACTCAGCCCCCCAAATTAAATTTCCAGGATTAGCTTGGTTTTCTGTTTTAGATAACACTAAGGTGGTTAATATTGGTTCAATTTTGGCTAAAACACGTACAGAGACCTTAAATATCGCTAAATTTTTTGCTAAAAATGGCCAAGATGCTAAACCTCTAGGTATATTGCTTTACGCTCAAGATTTACCATTCGAACTAACTATAAACACTGGGCTTATAGCAAACCGACCATCTGATGTTATTTCTATGATACCAGGCGATGCTTTGCACAACATTAGTAAAATTTCTTCTAAAAAATATAATACTGAAGAACTCTTAAATAGTTTTTTACAAATTAATGATCTCATGCCCCAAAAAATATTTATTATTAACAATCTTACTGGATTAAATTCGAGCACTATGAATTCAGTGACCGCAAAAACATCGGATGCTTCTAGACGCATCCTAACGTTGCAAAAAATTGTCATACATCTAACAAAAACTAAAAACATGATCTATTTCACACATAACAACATGATTTATAAGACTACTGGAAAGCTATCTACCACTAATCAAGCACAACCAGCCAAGCCAGAAGAAATTACTGAATATAACGATATTTTAACTAAATATAGTACAATTGTGATTAACACCAACTCGCCTGACGCTAGTACATCTATAGAAGTTACACTGGAAGATGCTCAAGACCAAGCCAATACGCTATTCGCGCAATTGATACCTACTAATGATTTAATTTTACAGGGGATTTCAGACACGTTAACTGCTATGCCAAATAATACTATTTTGCGTTTTGCAGAACTCAAAGGTCCTGAATGCCCCGTGGAACAGGAAGACTGTTGGATGATATTTTTTGAAAAACTATCAACATCACCAGCCAGCCCTGATACTAATAAAATTGTCTGGTTCGACCAAATTTCTAAATGTACCAATACTGAACATTGCACCATACATTACTTAGATTTTATTACACATGCCTATCAAGGCTATACAAGTCTCTACTTTAAAGATGCCGCAGATAATTCACTTTTTAACTTTAAAAATGGTGAATTCGATGGTTACCAAACAGATTATAAACCACAATATGAGAAAATATTTAAAGACTATACTACAAAAAACAAGCTTGATACACGTTCAGTACAGCAAATGCTAACACCTGAAGCGATTGCTAAAATTAGAGCTGCGCAAGAAGCTAAAATTACCGCTGCTAAAGCAGCAGAAGCCACTATTGCACTAGATATTCAAGTCGCTAAAGATTTGGCTAAAGTTGAAACTGATATTAGCAAAGAGGTTGCAGCGTTATAAGCTCAACTGCGGCTCTAATATCGATAAACATCTTTAATTTCACGGGCCGTTTCACGTTTAATATCCCGTTCTTTAATGGCCTGCTTTTTACCAGCCGCTTTTTTATGTTTACAGATACCCAGAGACACTTTCACGATATTGCGATCGTTAAAATAGAGACTCAGCGCTACTAAAGTTACACCCTGGCGAGCAATATCACCTACTAGACGACCAAGCTCACGTCTGTGTACCAACAATTTGCGGGTGCGAGTTGGCCCACCATCATCTTTAAAACCAAGATGTGAATAAGTCGGAATATTAGCATTTAAAAGAAACAGTTCACCGCGTTGAATAATGGCATAAGCACCTGGCAGTGTACACTGACCTGTACGTAAACTTTTAACCTCTGCTCCACTTAAAACTATGCCTGCTTCTAAAGTTTCGAGAACGTCGTAATCGAAAAAAGCTTTTTTATTCTTAGCGATTAGTTTCATTTTGTTGATCTTCTATTTTGATAAAATTATTAGCTTTAGCTATATTTAATTTATGTTTTTAATATTAACAGAAAATTGAAAGTCGCTCCATGAGCAAAATGATTAAAATACTGGCGCTAATTGGGCTCTATAGTACTCTGTTAACCAGCAACTTCCCAGCTTTGAGTAATAATTTAAATAATATTTTATATATCGGGCACCTAAAGTTACCAAAATTTGAAGAACTAAATAACACCTATCCCTGCTTATATTACGATGGCACTGTAATTGCCGTCGATACCAAAGACACTCCAGGTAAATTTAATTTTCAAGACCAGCGCCAAAATGTAATTAATATTTTATTTGCTGATCCAGAGCATATTGAATATTGTTCCGAAGATAATACCGTCTTCTGTTTGAAGCTTAAAAAGCATAGTTCTTATAAGCTATTTCAACTACGGTTAACTAAAAATTTTAATCATAGCAACACTAAAGATCCGCTAGCATCTGATAATATCTGGCAAATACGCGAAAATAAACTAGGGCCAGATTTGCAAGTTCTAGAACATACGGTCTTAATCGCACTTAATCCTACTGGAATTTCCTGCAAAATTGCTGAACAAGCGGCGTGGAAACTGATCAATACCACCATAAATTTGCCAGATATCGAAATTTCATGTGCTAAAAACAGCTGCCAATCACTAAAAGATGCCCTCGTAAAAAGCACGCTAGGTTGTTTAAATATTAAACCACTGCACAGTAGCACTAAAGAAACTAAATTACGCTTTAACAAAACATTGGTGATTAATCCCGCATGAATCAACACATTAATCCAACTATAAACTTAAAAATTTTAGGTATTGAAACTTCTTGCGATGAAACTGCGGCAGCAGTTTACACTACCGAACAAGGGGTCTTATCTAATGAGCTGTTTTCGCAGATTGAGTTACAAAAAGAATTTGGCGGCGTTGTACCAGAAATTGCTTCACGCTCACACTTAGAAAAAATTAATCCCATTGTCGAATTGGCGCTAAACAAAGCTAATATTACCCTAGATCAAATAGATGTAATCGCAGTGACTACCAAGCCGGGACTACCTGGTTCGCTATTGATTGGGCTCGGTTTTGCGAAAGCTTTAAGTTATGCCAAAAATAAACCCATTATCGGGATTAATCATTTAGAGGGGCACGCTTTTTCTTCTTTTTTAGATAGTACGCCACCATTTCCACATATCTGTATTACAGCTTCTGGTGGTCATTCATCACTCTATTTAATTACTGATTATGGTAGATATCAAACTATTGGCGAAACGCTAGATGATGCAGCTGGTGAAGCTTTTGATAAAATTGCTAAATTTTTAGGCCTGGCTTACCCAGGCGGCCCAATTATTGAGCGCTTAGCACGTGAAGCGAATTTTCAAGATTTTTTTAATTATCCTAGGGGCGCCAAAGATACACTTAATTTTAGTTTTTCTGGTTTAAAAACAGCAGTGCTATATGACCTGGTAAAACAAAATTTATTCGACT
The DNA here is from genome assembly GCA_947481115.1 of bacterium. Taxonomy (GTDB): domain Bacteria; phylum Babelota; class Babeliae; order Babelales; family JABDEC01; genus CANKVQ01. The sequence continues at coordinate 12,421 of CANKEI010000017.1, read as the reverse complement.
TAAAAACTAAACAATTAACTACTCTGGTATCGCACGAGCTCCAAGTTAAAATTGCTAGTTCGTTATTAAAGTGTATCCGCGATATTTTCTGCAATAAAATTAATCTTGCACTGAAAAAATATCCGGAAATTAAAGCCGTAACTTTTGTTGGCGGCGTAGCCTGCAATAAGTATCTTAAGCAAGAGCTGCGTGAATTATGCGAAGCGCGTCAAATCCAATTTTTCTCACCGGCTGGTCAATATTGTACTGACAACGCCGCGATGATTGCACTAGTAGGGCACTATAAAGCTCAGCAAAATAAATTTGATAACTTAGCTCTAGATATTTTTTAATTATTGCCGTGCTCGGCGTGCTGCATAAAGAATTGCAAACTCGCATGCTGCGTTTTTGTTTCGCATAAGTAGCATAGCGCCGAGTCATAGAGTTAGGTAGTTTGAAAATTAGTCCATAAAAAAGAGCCTGCAAATCATAAATAGATTGCAGGCTCTGAGAAATTCTAAAAATTTTATTATTGAAAATTATTTACTGGAAGAGCTGCTGCTACTACTACTAACTGAACCATTAGTAGAGCTAGCCACATCGCCATTTTTCTTATTGATCGAATCTAAGAACTCTTCGTTAGTTTTAAATTTCTTCATCTTGTCGATCAAGAACTCCATGCCTTCGACAGTGTTCATAGTAGCTAAGAATTTTTGCAACACCCAAACTTTATTTAAAGTAGCCTCAGGGAGCAATAAGTCATCGCGACGTGTACCAGAAGTTAATAAATCAAAAGCTGGGAATGTTCTGCGATTTGATAGTTTACGAGTCAGGTTAATTTCCATATTACCAGTACCCTTAAACTCTTCAAAAATCACTTCGTCCATTTTAGAGCCAGTTTCTACTAAAGCTGTCGCTAAAATGGTCAGCGAACCACCTTCTTCAGTATTACGTGCTGCGCCAAAGAAGCGTTTAGGACGTTGCAAAGCATTAGCATCAATACCACCGGTCAGAATTTTACCAGAAGCAGGGGCAATAGTATTATAAGCGCGAGCTAAACGTGTAATCGCATCTAATAAAATTACTACGTGATTTCCGGCTTCCACTAAACGCTTAGCTTTTTCTAGCACCATTTCAGCCACTTGTACGTGACGATTAGCTGTCTCATCAAAAGTAGAACTAACTACCTCAGCCCGATTGCCCTTAACGAATCTGCGCATATCAGAAACTTCTTCTGGGCGCTCATCAATTAAAAGTACAAATAAATGAATATCTGGATGATTAGCTAATAAACTTTTAGCAATCTCTTTTAAAAGCATGGTTTTACCAGCTTTAGGCGGCGCTACAATTAAACCGCGCTGTCCCTTGCCAATGGGTGTAAACATATCCATGATACGTGTAGAAATTAGTGCTGGATCACACTCTAAATCAAATTTTTGTTCGGGATATAGTGGGGTTAAACGATCAAATGATGGTGTATCAAGCTGCTTAATCGGGTCATCATGGTTAACTTGATCAACCTTAAGTAAAGCAAAATATTTTTCGCCATCTTTAGGTTTGCGAATTACACCAGAAATTGTACTACCTGTCCGCAAATTAAAGCGTCTAATCTGCGATGGTGAAACATAAACATCATCTGGACCAGAAACATAATCATGCTGTACAGAACGCAAAAAACCAAAACCATCCGGTAATTTTTCTAAAACACCTTCAACTTTTAACTCGATGTCTGGATTTTGTTGCACATAATCGAGTTTTTCGATCAAATCTGTTTTAGCCATAAGCGATGCTCCCACTATCCCTAATTTGCGGGCATAAGCATTGAGCTCAGGAACGGACATTTTTTTTAATTCTGCGGTATCTTTCATACCAAGCGTCTCCCTACGGACTTAAAAGAGGTAATGAATTTATACAGATTAAGGGTTTTAAATCTAAGTTAACAGCTAAGCTTTTTTGTTTTTATAGAATAAAAGCATAATTGGACTTGCGATAAAAATAGAAGAATAGGTCCCAATAATAATACCTAGTAGTAACGCAATTGATAAACCACGTAACATTTCGCCACCAAAAACCATTAACGAACAAACCACTAGCGCGGTTGCTGAACTAGTTAAAGTTGTACGACGCAACGTCTGATTTATACTGGTATTAATCACAACAGCCATAGATTCGCCGGTCATTTTTTTCAAGTTCTCACGAATACGCGAGAAAATCACAATCGTATCGTTCATGGAGTAACCTAGTACCATCAAGATAGCGCCAATCACATCCATCGAAATTTCTCTGTGAGTGATCAAAAAGAAAGCTAAAATAAATAGCACATCATGAAACAAGGCTATTACCGATCCAATTGCAAATAAAAATTTAAATCTAATTGCTACATAGATCAACATTAATAATAATGCGATCAAAATGGCTTTAATTGAATCAGCGCGTAATGAACCACCTACGGAGCTACCAACCGAATCTACACGTAATAATTCAACTTGATTATCAGTTAAATTCTGTTGCAAGCTAGCCGCAATACGTCCACCAATGCCCTGAGAATCACCTTCAAATTCTTGTACGCGAATCAAAACTTGATTATTATCTAGTTCGTGAATCCCAATCCCCTTAAATTTATCGTCTTGCTCTAATATATGATAAATTTTTTCCGCCGATACTAATTTAGCGAACTTAATTCGCAATTCGGTACCACCAGTAAAGTCCACACTATAATTGAAACCACTGCCATGCTTTTGATAATTATACCAGTAGCCACCAACCGCAGCACCTAGAACTAATAAAAAAAAGCCAAAACAAATATAACGATATTTAAGAAAATCGATCATAATATATACTCACTCTCCGAGTAAAAATTTAGCGCTAATCTTAGGATTAAACTTTAACTTCATCTACAAAGATGAATTTACGGCCCTTACGACCAAAGTTAAATCTTAAAACGCCCGCACGCTTCGCATAAAGGGTATCATCTTTGCCAATACCAACACCTTCACCTTGGTGAAATTTAGTACCGCGTTGACGTACGATAATCTCGCCGCCATTTACTGTTTGACCACCAAACAATTTGACGCCTAAGCGTCTGCCTATACTATCACGGCCATTCGAAGTCGAACCGCCCGATTTACTGGTTGCCATCGTGTCTCCAAAGCATTGCGGATCGCTATGATCCGCCTAATAATTTAATATTTTAATATTGATATAGAAAAGAGTCTTATAGACTGCCATTTTCACAGCATTTTCAAATGTTATAGTGCCTAAGATCTATTCAAAAGTCAAGCATTAACCATCATTTTGTGACCTGGGCCCAATCTGACCCAGTCTTAAGGTTAACTTCTAGGGGTATCTGCCAAGCAACTACCCCTTCTAATGCTGCTTTAACTAATGCTGCTGTAGCCTGTAATTCTTGAGCTGGCACCATAATTAATAGCTCGTCATGGATTTGTAATAAAATTTTTGCCCCTAATCCAGCTTGTTTCAATTGGGTATCTACTGCTAACATGCCTAACTTAACTATTTCAGCCGCCGTGCCCTGAACTTTAGTATTAATGGCCAATCTACGTCCTAAATTATATAGATTTTTATTTTTTTCATAAATTTCAGGTATATAGCGCCGGCGACCCCAAAGTGTTTCGACATAGCCCAGTTTTTCAGTTTCAGCCACTACTTGATCCATCCAGGTTGATACACCAGGATATTGTGCAAAGTAGGTCGCTATATAGTTTTTAGCATCTGCTAGATTCAAATTTAGATCTTTAGCTAAACCAAAAGCGGTCAGTCCGTAAAGCACACTAAAGTTAATTTTTTTACCCAATTGACGTTGATCTTTAGTAACAGCCGCTAGCTCTACTCCAAAAATTTTAGCGGCCGTCTGAGCGTGAATATCTAAATTGTCTCTAAAAGCCTGAATCAAATGTTGATCACCTGACAGTTGTGCTAGTACCCGCAATTCAATTTGAGAATAATCTGCCGCTAGAAAAATATACCCAGAATCTGGTTTAAAAGCAGCTCGTACTTGTAAACCCAAACCGTCACCGTCCGCCGGAATATTTTGCAAATTGGGATTAGAACTAGCGAGTCTACCCGTAGCTGCAATCACCTGACTAAAACTAGTATGTATTTTACCAGTCTTAGGATTAATTGTTTCAGGCAATTTATCGATATAAGTGTTTTTTAATTTACTTAACTCACGATATTGTAAAATCAAACCTGGCACGGCATGTATTTTGGCCAACTCTACCAAAACTTCTTGATCAGTTGAGTAGCTCCCTGTTTTACTATTTTTTTTCTGCGCCGGTAAATTTAATTTTTGAAATAACAGTTCTTCAATTTGTCGTGGAGCATTGAAATTAAAATCTGGCGCTAGTTCGACTAACGCTTGTAGTTTAACTTTGACCTGTTCGATCTTACGATCTACTTCTAAGCCCAATTTGGCTAACTCAGTACAGTCTAAATAAACCCCAGCACATTCCATTTCAAATAAAACTTGTGAAACTGGCATTTCGATTTCAGTAAAAGCTTTGGTTAAATTTTTAGCTTGTAATTCTTGGGCTAAAATCTTTTGCAATAATAAGACCTGGTGCGCATCGGCAGCCGCATACTTGGTAGCTAGTTTTAAGGGCACCTGCGCAAAACTAGTTAATTTTTGATCAGTCACAACTTGTTCGTAAGTTAACATAACATCGCCCAAATAATATTCTGAGAGATATTTTAAACCCACTCTGCGACTATTTTCAGACACTAAACTAGCTGCTAGCATAGTATCAAATGTTATCCCAGTTAAATTAATTCCCGCGGACCAAAAAACTAATTGATCAAATTTAGCGTTATGCAAATACTTTTGATACTTAGGGTCTTCTAAAAAAACTCTTAAAGAGTCTAGAACTAATTTACGCGCCAATTGCAAATTATTATTTTTAGTATCGCCTGGAAAGAAATTATTATTATTTAAAAAACTTAACTGTGACGACTTAGAACCAATATTAATATCATCCTGAGATTCGAGAGCGCCAGATATTGGTTCTGGCTGAGATTCTATATGACCAAATGGGATATAGTAAGCTATGCCAGGTTCTAGGCAAAGTGAAATGCCTACTATATCATCGTTAAATGGGTCTAAACCTAACGTCTCGGTATCTACCGCAAAAGCCTGACAATTAGATAACTTTTCACACAACTCAGTTAGCTGCTGTGCTGTTAGGACAGTCTCGAACTTATATTTTTTGGTATCAGCAAAATATGGTACTTGTTCGTCTAAGCCAATTACTGCTGGTAAATCTTTTAAAAGCGACTTAAAATCTAGCTCAGCAAAAAAATCACGTGCCTTAATCCAATCTTGAACATTAAATCTTAATTCTGAAGCTGGTACATTAAAACTATAATATTTTAAAGAAAATAATTGCAGACTCAAATATGCGTCAGATTCATAGGTCCCTAGAGCAGTTTTAGCGCGCATACTGGCCACTTGATCCAAATTATTGTATAGATCATCTAAATCTTCAAACTGATTAACTAATAACTGGGCGCCCTGCTTACCAATACCACGCACACCGGGAATATTATCGCTAGTATCACCAACTAGGGCATAAAAGAACGCCAGTTTTTCGACTGGAAAATTATATAAATCTTGGAATTTTAATTTATCGATCGTGATATTTTTAAATAGATCTAAAACTATAATTTTAGGATCTCTAACTAACTGATATAGGTCTTTGTCTGACGACACAACCACTACTTCATGCCCAGTTTGACTGTAGTCTTGAGCTAGTGAATAAATAATATCATCCGCTTCGATCCCTACTTGGGCAATTTGCTGCAAGCCAATTAGATCTGCAAAGATCATGATTTTATCTTTTTGCTGCATTAACTCACTGGGTACAATTTGACGCGTACTCTTATACTCTGGATATAATTCATGACGCTCTGTGCGGCCCCTAGAATCCCAAACTAACATAATATATTTAGGCTGGGATTGATCGAGTAATTTTTTCAGCATGCGACAAAATCCAAATACGGCATGTATTTGCGCACCACTAGTAGTATGCATTGGCTGTAAGCCATAGAAGGCACGATACAAAAATGACGAGCCATCAATTAAATAAATTTTATCAGTCTGGTTAGTTTTCATGATCTCTAATCTTTTAGTTTCTTGATTGCGAACTCATGGGCCGCCTGCACAAACCCAGTAAATAATGGCGCTGGTGATTCTAGGCGACTATTAAATTCTGGATGCGCTTGGGTTGCCACAAAAAATGGGTGCCCTGGCAATTCTATAAATTCCATTAATTTAGTGTCATCTTCACGTACATGCACCCCCGAAAATATTAATCCCGCCTGTGCTAGCTGGGCTATATACTTAGGGTTAATCTCGTACCTATGCCTGTGTCGTTCTGTCACAACTACTTCACCAGTAGCTAATTTTTCAGCACGATTAGCAGCTTGATATAATTTTAGCACACGACTATTTGCGGTAACCTGCGCACTATAATTACCTAAACGCATTGTGCCACCATAACCCTTAGTTTTGATTAGATTATCCTGAATGGGCAAAATATCGACTACTGGATTAATCGTACTAGGCACTACTTCAGTGGTATGCGCATCAATTAAGTTGCACAAATTACGCGCATACTCGATTACGGCTAATTGCATACCATAACAGATTCCCAAGTATGGCACTTGATGTTCGCGTGCGTAAGTAATCACATTAATTTTACCATCGACACCTTGTGCCCCAAAACCACCAGGGATTAAGATTCCATCAAAATTTTTTAATTTTTCTACCAATAAATTTTCTATTAAATCACTTGTAGTTGAACTACTGAGCAAGTTTTTAGAATTTTCTTCGAAATCATGCGCATCTAACCAGGTTACGTCTATATAAACACCTAGATGGGCACCCGCATGCAAAAGCGCATGTTTCACGCTTAAGTAACTGTCAGTTAAACTAAAATCACCAGAAACCAAATATTTACCTACAATTGCAATTTTAACTTTGGGCAAACTAGTATCGATAATACTATCAGCTAGTTTTTGCCAAGCTTGCCAATCAGGTGTTTTTTTCTGTGATAATCCTAAGGTTTTTAAAATTTTTTGACCCAGCTGCTCTTGTTCGAAATTTACTGGTACATGGTAAACCGAAGTTACATCTGGTGCCGCAATAATCCCATCCAAACCAATGCGCGCAAACGACTCGATCTTTTGGCGCCTAATATCATCAATGGGTTGTTCCGAGCGGCATAAAATAAAATCTGGTGTAATACCCTCTTGATTTAATAAGCGTACCGCTTGTTGAGTCGGCTTAGTTTTCATCTCACCAGTATGTTGCGGCACCGGCAAGTAAGTTACTAAAGCATGGACAATATTTTGCGTTGACGATTTAGCGCACAAATTTTTAATCGCATATAGATAAGCACCATTTTCATAATCACCAACTGTGCCGCCAATTTCGATCACTACAATTTCATAATCTTGTGCAGCTTGATAAATTCGGTCGACAATTTCATTCGTAATATGGGGAATAAACTGAACTGTAGCTCCCAAATAATCACCTCGACGCTCACGTTCGATTACTGCCGAGTAGATTTGGCCAGTAGTAATACTATTTTTCTTAGGAATCGCTTGATTAATAAAACGTTCATAAGTACCTAAATCTTGATCGATCTCGCCACCATCGCAGGTAACCCAAACTTCGCCATGTTCAGTTGGCCTGAGGGTACCAGCATCAGAATTTATATAGGGATCAATTTTAATTAGCGTCACACTGTAACCATATTCTTGGAGGATTTTAGCAATTGAAGCCGAAGCTACGCCTTTACCCACGCCAGACATTACGCCACCAGAAACAATCACAAACTTTGTCATAACGTAAATCCTGCTCTAGAATTAGATAATATTAAATTATTACTTAACTAACTACACCAATCGAAAATCTGATGGCGCCTATGTATCTGCTATATCTTATGTATCTGCTATATCTTTGGTATATTTATGCACATTCAAGTTAGACCACTACAGGGTTACCAAAAATCATTAACCTACGCGATACCAGCACACTGGGTTACGCAACCTATAGTAGGTGATATCGTAACTGTGCCATTACGTGGACAAACTATCCTAGGTGCCATCGAAAAAATCTTAGTTCCAGATCCTAATACCCCGTTATTAGATGGCAATGGCCAGGTGATCAAAATTCGAGCTGCCTTAAATCACGAAATCACGCTCAATCACCAAGACTATAAGATTTTCATGAAAAACTTAAGTGGCTACTATCAAATACCGGTTAGTTATTTACTTAAAAGATTCTGGGGGGCACTAACAGCGCCTGAGATATCACTAGAAAACTCCAAAGTTAGCACTCTACTAAATAAAATAGCGCCCGAGCTAAAAAATAATAATAGTGCTGGCAACACCAGCCCAATAGACAGTACTGCTAACTTACTTTCTGCGCCGACAGTTATAAATCTGACAGTAGAACAGCAACTAGTTTTCGATAGTCTAGTTACCCAGCTAGATCCTGAAAATCGCAAATTTCAGGCTAATTTAATTCATGGTGTAACTGGTTCTGGCAAAACAGAAATTTACAGTAAATTAATTCAAGCTAACTTTGAACTAGGTTATAGCACGCTTTTTTTATTACCAGAGGTGTCACTAGCTACTAATTTCGATCAGATTTTACGTACTAAGCTAAGCTCTCAAATCCCAATTTTTAGTTTTCACTCTGGGACTACAATTACCCAGAAGCGCGCTCTATGGAACCAGGTGCGTCAACAAAAACCAATTTTAATTATTGGGGTACACTTACCAGTTTTATTGCCAATTACAAATCTGGGCTTAATTTTAATTGATGAAGAGCATGATCCAGGTTTTCAAGAAAAAAAACACCCGCAGATTAATACCAAAGAGTGCGCCTTAATTCGAGCTAAAATTAATCAAATTCCTATTGTTTTAGGCTCTGCCACACCATCGATCGCCTCATTATATAATATTGAGAAACATCATTGGAAAATTTTCAAATTACACCAACGCTATCGGGGTAATTTTCCCGAGATTAAAGTAATTAATTTGCGTGAAAGCCAACACAAACAACGTACGCAAAATTTTTGGTTCTCACGAGAATTATTAAACGCGATCAAAGCCCGCTTAAGTCGCCAAGAACAAACTATTATCTTTCTTAATCGGCGAGGCTACAGTTTTTTTATTCAGTGCCATGAGTGCGGCTTTATACCAAATTGCCCCAACTGCTCCGTCAGTTTAACACTACATGCTGACCAATCTTTACGCTGTCACTATTGCTCACTGGAACAGGGTTATCCCACCAACTGTGATAGTTGCAAAGTTAGCGCTAGTAAATTTCTCAAAAAAGGGCTGGGCACACAACAAGTCGTAGATATTTTAACTAAGTTATTTCCGGCAGCTAAGATCGCTCGCGCCGATTTAGATATCACCCGTAGCAAAAAATTATGGCCCCAAATCGTAGCTGATTTTAGCGATAATAAGATCGATATTTTAGTTGGTACCCAGACAATTACCAAGGGCTATCATTTTCCACATGTGACATTAGTCGGCATCTTATGGGCTGATCTAAATTTACATTTTCCAATGTACAATGCTGCTGAAACTACTCTACAACAAATCTTACAGGTGGCAGGACGCGCTGGCCGCCAAAGCCCCCATAGTGAAGTCATTGTGCAAGCTTTAATGGACCACCCAATTTTTAACTATCTCAATGAATCTGAGTATTTAAAATTTTACCAGACTGAGATTGCTAATCGCACGATACACAATTATCCGCCGCTAGTTCGATTAGTAGAATTGGAAATTAAACACAGTTCTGAAACACAGGTCAAACAGGATGCTCTGATTTTAAGCACTAAGCTGCACGCTTTTGCACAAAAAATTAATACTCCAAATTCAATAAATTACTTAGAAATTTTAGGACCATCTAAGCCGCCCATTTCGAAAATTAAAAACTGGCATTTTCGTAAAATTTATTTAAAAAGCAACAGACTTGAACTAATTATCCAAGCATGGCAATATTTACAACAAAAACCAGTTGTGAGTTCTGTTTTTTTTACCCCAAATCCACTGCAATAAATTTACAGTACTGCCATGGTAGTTAAAATCTTTCTGATCGCATCATAATTACCATGACACAAGTGTAATGTTGAAATTCCAACGGTTTGCGCAGCTAGCGTATTTAAATATTGGTCATCGATAAATATACAGTCACTACGATCAAGCTCATAAGTATTAATCACATATTCGTAAACCGCTTTTTGCGGCTTAATTAAACCAATATTGCCGGAAATCACTACCTGTTGAAAATAGGTATCGAAAATATGGGCGTATTTTTGTTTAACCAACGTAAATGAAGCTTCATCCCAATTAGATAAAACAAATAAGCTATTTTTTGGTGTGCCATCAGAATTTTTGGCAGCATGACAATCACGTAATAATGCAATACCAGCTTTAATTGGCTCAGTAGCATCGGCTAGCACTTTAGGATTAAACATAGCGGCTAAAGTTTTTTGGACTAATTCTTTTTGATAACTACTGACAAAATATTTTCGTCTATCCAGATGTCCCAAAAAATCGTTTACCGATTGTATCAATTCTTGATCTGAAATTATACCAGCTAACCACTTATCCATAATAATTGGCAATGGCCGGCCAGCATTATCGGCAGCTACTTCCATAGGATTTTCGGTAGTCGGATTAATTTTATCTAGAATATCAAATATTAGTGGTTGAATATCAGGATTTTTAAAATCTAGCACAGCATATTTGATAAAATAACTAAAACCAATATCACGCGCAAATTTAAATTTAGATGTTGTAAATAAGGTGTCCCCTAAATCCCAAATGATGGTCTTACTAGTAACTAAATTAAACTGGGACAATAATACTAAATACCCAACAACAGTGATTAGAATTTGTTTAAATTTAAGCATACCATCACCAATCTCTCGCTAATTAATCTTTACGCATAATTCTTCAATAGCGCTGTTATTTCAGCAATTTCAGTTTGGATAGCGCCAATTTTAGCTTGATCAATTGACACCGACCTAGTAACTTTAATTTGGTCGAGTTGTGCTTCTAATTTATGTTTTTTATAACTCAGCCAATCGCGTTCAAAAATTTTAATCTTATCTTTAATGCTATCCAACTCTGCCTGATATTTTTTCGTTAATTTAGAATTTTTTTGTTTAGTCGCAGACTGAAGATCTGATTCGATTTGGCTTTTTACGGCCTCTAAAGAAGATTTTGGGATTGTAACTGCAGCGTAATTAACTGCAATACTAGTCATTAAAGCAGCAATTATCATATTTTTTAGTTTCATAACACAGCCCTTAACAGTACTTAATTTTCTAAGCCAATTATTTTCTAAAAAACTATTATCTTATAATTTACTAGCATGCTATTTAATTTTTTTCAATCAAATTACTACTAAGCCTGCCATTGCTGTATTTTAGAATCTCGAGCTATAACACCTTCGGCCCATTTAATAATTTCTTCACTCAAATATTTATTAAATGCACAATGCCAATTTAATTTGTCTCTTAATTTAGAGCCACGCTCTAGAGCTTGTTCAGCATATTCTAGAACGGCTGGACTTTGATTTAAAATTCTGCGATTTACATATAATAAATAATCAGCTGATTTATACCAAATATTATCAGGCTCGAGCTTCATAGCTTGTATCAACATTTTATGCACAGCTTCAACTATAATGACCCCTATAAATAGGACAGTGCGCTAAGAGAATATTGGACGATTAAAATTGATACAAGTATTCTCGAAAAAACATAGCGTAACCTGAGGTAAAAATGAGTAAACAAATTAGAAAACAACATTCTAGCCAATTTAAGTTCAAAGTTGCTTTAGCAGTATTAAAAGGTAATAAGCCTGCTGCTGCCATCTGCCAAGAATTTGGCGTAATTTCATCGCAAATTTATCTTTGGAAGAAATTGCTAGAAGAAAATGGCGCAGAAATATTTAGCTATAATAAAAAATCTGAAAACCATGATTCTGAAATCGATAAGTTGCACAGCATCATCGGAAAGTTGACGGTTGAGCGTGATTTTTTATCACGTGCGCTCGGGAAATAAAAGTTACTGAGCGATCAAAGTTGATCGATTTAAATGATTCAAAACTGAGCATACAGCGACAATGCCAGTTGCTTACGATTAATAGAAGTCGAATTTATTATAAAAAATGTCCAACAGATCATAACGATGCAAATCTAATGAATGAGATGAGAGATATCTACATACAATATCCGTTTCTTGGTTATCGGCGCATTCACAAAATGCTGATTGATAAGGGGTATATGCATAATCGCAAGAAGACGCAGCGACTAATGAAGCTTGCGGGACTAGAAGCAATTTATGCACGTAAAAATACGTCTATATCTAATAAAGCGCATAAGAAGTATCCGTAT
>CANKEI010000016.1 GCA_947481115.1 bacterium | reverse complement strand
TTGTCAACTTAGAAAATAATTTAAAGTTTAAAAAAGATGTTTATTTAAGCAAGGAAATGGTTACTCTTTTAAAAAAAATTAGAGAAGTAGTTAGTGTTAATAAAACAGAAGTAGATTTATTGACTCGCTTAATTTTAAGAGAAAAGTTGTGGTGTATATTTGCATCAAAGGCAATGGCGGTTCGTTTTGGTTGGGACTATTATATGTATATAGGTAGTGTTAATAAATGTGTTAAGGGTATTCAAAAAATTGAAAAAAAAGGTCTATTTGTTGAAGAATGTGATTCTTCATATCTAGATGCATAAATAGAGCTAACAAAATGCTAAAGAATTCCATTTTTTCTGCCACTTGATGTTATACGTAAACGTATTATTATAGTACGTACAATCTATTCTTGAAAAATAATCTAATTAAATCTGGGAGTTTAAACTATGGTATCAAATCATCTGGGATACGTACTATTATTTGTAAAAAATGTCGCTATTAGCGCTGATTTTTATGGCAAACTTTTTAATCTTAAGCCAGTTGAGTTAGCGCCGACCTTTGCACTTTTTGTGCTGGGCAATGGTGTTAAACTTGGTCTTTGGTCACGTTATACAGCCGAACCATTAGTAATGGCTGAGCCAGGTGCTGTCGAAATCTGTTTTAATACTGACAACGTCGATGAGGCTTATGATCAGTGGGGCAAGCTTGGAATTGCGGTAGCGCAAGCGCCGACTGACATGGATTTTGGGCGTACATTTGTCGCACTTGATCCGGATGGACATCGGATTAGAGTTCTTAAATTACATTCGAAGAACTAAATTTATGACCCGTTATTGGATCGGCGTAGCTAGTCGTGAACATGTGCAACGTGGTATTACTGAGGGCATCTGCCAAGTTTGTCATGGCAAAGCAGGGCCATTAAAACTTATGTCTCCCGGTGATTGGATTATCTATTATTCGCCAACAATTAAATTTATTCCAGGTAAATTTATTTCAGGCGTAGCACAAGATCAGTCACTAGATATAGTGTCAGATCAGTTTCAAGACCAAGCGCAAGCTAAAACATCTGCCCAAATCAGGCTGGAGAACAGTTGCAAAAAATTTACGGAGATTGGCAAAATTAAGTCACAAGTGCCATATCAGTTTCAAATGGCACCTGATTTTATTCCCTGGCGCCACGATGTAGAGTTTTTGCCAGCGACGGAAGTTGCGATTGCACCATTAATCGCTAAACTATCGTTCATAATTAATAAGCAAAGCTGGGGGTTCCCATTTCGGCGGGGCTGTTTTGAAATTTCAGCAGCTGATTTTAATTTAATCGCTAATAGCATGGGCATAAGTTTTAATAGTTAAATATTTTGTGAGCTAATAGCAGTGCCTAAAAAAGTTAATTTCAGACATATTAGCGTACACGATACTCCTGAAGAAAGTCCGGGATTTTTATTATGGTGTGTTAGTATAAAATGGCGTACAGCCATTGAAAAAGTGTTAAAGCCATTGGGCTTAACGCATCCCCAATTTGTGATTTTAGCGACTACCGGCTGGTTAACGCGTAATGGTCTGTTAGTTAGTCAGATTGATATTGGCCGCAAAGCAGGCCTAGATCCTAATACAACTTCGCAAATTATTCGGGGCCTAGAAAGTAAGCAACTAATTATTCGGACTCAAACATTTGATGAACGTAGCAAAAATCCCGCACTAACGGCTGCTGGTACAGCTATCTTAAAACAAGCGTTGCCATTAGTTGAAGCTGCAGATCACAAATTTTTTACTATTTTATCTCCCATAGAATTATGTGATTTTATTAATGTTTTCCAAAAATTAAACTAAAATAAGCAATGGCTTGAAAATTGTTTGCAGGTCAGCTTTAAAAATTTTACAGGATTTATAGTTATGAAAAAGTTATTATTATTTTCGATTATTTTGTTAGTTAATAGCCCGTTATATTGTCCCAAAGGATCAGATCGTAAGCTCACTACATTTGATGCAGGGTATTTAGCAAAGCAATCTAGAAGCAGTGACCCAAAAGAGCGAGTTGCAGCTTTAAGGGAACTTTGGGGGGATGGTACAATAAATTTCAACGATGATAGCTTTAGTTCCGAGGTTTTAAGTATGCTAACAACATATGGTTTGACGCCTACAGATGGTCGTGTGCTCGAAGAAGAGTTATGTGACGTAGAGGGTCAAATTGCCAGTAGAATGCCAGGGACAACATGCCGTGAATTGCTGGCTAGGGATAGTGAACTTAAACGTGCAGCAAAGCCAATCATGGCTCGTGCTTTAACTATGGCGTTACCAGGCTACTTAGCAGAAGCTCATAGAGCGTTAGAATCTATGGGTAAAGATGTTCGATAATTCGACTAGATCGCTACTTGAAATAAAAAACCATAAAATACTTATTTTTACCCGTTCAAGTCTGCTAAACTATAGTTAATAATAGAATCAATAAAATCTTGGAAAGTCTGAGATTTAGAGGATATTTTTGTTCGGAGGTTATATTTATGAAATTTTTACCAAAGTTATTATTTGCAGTTTTAATCAGCGGAACACAGTTGATTATTAGTGCCGACCCGAGAGACACTGCTTATCACATGAACATCTATGAAGCTGATTTTCTTAGAACACTTGTCCAACTTGAGGAAAATCGTGAAGATATTGGCGATAATAATGCAGCCATTGAGTCGCTCTTAGCTGGTCTTGAAAAACAAGAAAATGATCACTTTGAGCTAGCGTCTGCTTATTATCGCAGAGCGGAAGAACCTCGTATGATTGAGATTATCAATCGTCTAAAAGATAGTCAGCTAGAAAAAATCAATCGCATAAGATCATATAATGAAAAATCTCGTAATGCTTTCAATATAGACGAGCTCAATGCAGAAATTTCTGGTTTTAGAGAATCAGCTAGAAGAGCACTAGATCGTGCAATTGAATCTTTAAAGCGGATGGAATTTTAATAAAATTTAAATTTGGGGCTGGGAGTAAAATCCTGGCCCTTTTTTAATTTCTAAATTTTAATAAATTTTTTACGAGCAGGTTGCATGCGCCGGGGTTTAATTTTTTGTAATTCATGCTCAATTTCCGCAATCGATGGCAACTTATTTTTAAGCTCTTTAGGCAAAGATTCGATTAGCTTAGTTGTATAACTAGAAATACCAATTGGCTTGTTAATATCACGTAAAGCATATTCTGCTACATAGTTGTCTTTAGATTTGCATAGCAGTAAGCCAATAGTAGGTTGATCATCGCGATGTTTTAATAAACTATCAACTGCGGAAAGATATAGATTGATCTGGCCGATATTACGGGGGTCAAATTCTTCAGCTTTGAGTTCAATTACTATGAAACAGCGGAGCTCTATGTGATAAAATAGCATATCGATAAAAAATTCTTTGCTGCCAACTGTAATGGGATATTGTCGACCAATAAAGGCAAATCCTGTACCCAACTCTAATAAAAAATTTTGAATATGCGCCATTAGCTCTAACTCGATTTCACGTTCACGAGCTTTTTCGTCGATGGTTAAAAAAGCGAAATTATAGGGATCTTTGAGCATTTGGATGGCTAAATCTGAATTTGGAGCAGGCAAAGTAGCCTTAAAATTAGTAATCGCTTTACCTTGACGATGATATAAATCAGATTCAATCCACATAATTAAGGTAGCTCTACTCCAACCATTGTCTAAAGCTTTTTGGGTATACCAGAGGCGTTGCTGATAGTCTGTCAATTTATCTAAAATATAAAGATTATGGCCCCAGGGTAATAATGCAGCAGTTGCTGCACTATTGGCATCAGGATAAGCTTCAGCAAAAGTATGCATATAATGTAAGTTTCGCAGTGAAAAACCAGTGGCGCCAGGCAATATTTTTTTTAAATCTTGGGCTAATGTAGTAACCACTTTAGTACCCCATTTGGCAGTATTGATTTTTTCATGAATTAGTTTGCCAATGCGCCAATAGAGCATGGTCAGTTCTGCTGTAACGGATGAGACTGCTTTAAGTTGCGTTTGCAAAATGTCAGCTTGAATCAGCTCAAGACTTTGCTTATAATCTTTAGCGCTTAAATTTTTCACCATGATTTTAATTACTCTCTAGCCAAGTTTTTAATTTGTTAGCTTAGTTGATTATGCCAAAATTATATACAGTTACAAAATTTACTAGTATTAAATTTTGCTAAATTTTAATAAATCTTTTTAGGCCCATATCTAAATAAATATGCGAAAATGCGCCGATTATAAAAAATAGCAAATCTAGAATTACTCTGGTAAGTAAAACTGGCTGGTAAATAGCTGTACTTATGGCGACTAAACTAGCTAAAAAGCAAATAAAAACTGGACTGTGGAATATGGTTCTATGTTTAGCGATTACTGGGAATAAACTAATTAAAGTTAAGATTAGTGCGAGCTTGTATTTTTTTAAAATTACTAAAATTGTTAAAACTAAAATTAATAAGCTGGTTAGCTTGATCTGAATTTTGCTCTTAATATCAATATCGGGAAAAAGTGAGCCAAAGAGTGTACAACAGAGCCATTCTAAACTGGTAGATGGCATGATCGGCGCTAAACTCGTAAAACTAGCCAGTAAATAAATCAAAGCTGCGGCTAGTACAGCGCCGGCTAACAAATGGGTTTTGTATCCTGGCATAATTTCCCCTGGTTAGTTTTAAAGTTTGTTGCGAGTATTATTAGATAATTCACTAAATTTTGGTGTAATTTGGCAAGAGTCTCGCAAATTTAGTTAAATTTTAGTTAGGATAGGTTTGAGCTTAAATTATTTTAGGCTCAAAATTTAAAATTAACTGGGAGTATAAATTATGTGTTTTTCAGCAGAAGCTAGTTTTACGGCGAGTATTGCTTTAGCAGCAATTTCATTTGCCAGTTATCAAAGAATCACTAAATCAAAGCAATTGCCATTGCTAGGGTTACCCATAGGATTTGCATTGCAACAGTTTTTAGAAGGGCTAGTCTGGCTATCTTTTAAATACAGTTTTAACCCGATTTTAAGTCAGCTAGTGACGTATGGATTCTTATTTTTTGCTTTTATATTCTGGCCAACTTATATACCATTAGTGTTAACTAAATTAGAACGTAAAATTAAATCTCGTAAATTTTTAACTGGGCTAACTGTGCTTGGAAGTATAGTATCTGCCAGCTTCTTAGTTATATTAATTGCTGGTGGCGCAACCGCTGAAATGGCTAACTGCTATGTGCTATATCGTTTAGGTGTAATATTTAGTTATGCACAATTATTAGTCATCGGTTTGATATATTTATTAGTCACAGTTGGCGCTATGCTTAGTTCTTCACTACGCGGCATGCGAGTGTTGGGAATAGCGACACTAAGTTCTTTTGTAGTTGCTCAATATTTTTATTATTTAGTGGCAGTGTCTGTATGGTGCTTTTTTGCGGCGCTATTAAGTTTGCTAATTTATTGGATTATTGGACTAAATAGAGCTTAATTTATCTCCGAGCTTTGTTGCTTAATGCGCATAAATTGGGTACCAGGAAAATAAAATTTTAAAATCTCTTTGTGTTGCCAACCCTCTTTAACCATTTGATAGGCGCCCCACTGGCAAATGCCTAAATGATGACCGTAACCCTGGCCATTAACTATAACTTGATCGGCTTGTTTAGTTACTGAAAAACTAAAACTTTTAATCTCTTTAAAGAGTTTATATAAAAGCTTGCCTTTAAGTTTATAGACTTTGTTGCCATCTTTAATAGTTACTAAATGTACGATACCCGCACGGTCTTTTTTTAGTTGAATATGACTAATATTTTTAATCTGGGGAAACTCTTTTTGAATATTTTCTTTGAATTTAGCGACAGAAAATTTAGCTTCCCAAGTATAATATTTCCAGGAGCTGCAATAATTACAAGGGTAAGTACGCTTGAGATATGGTGCAGCAATAAAATCAACCTCTGACATATGTGCTGGAATAATTCCACCGCAGCAACAGTCAAACATAGCTAAAATAGGTTTTTTATTATAACTAATAATAATACCTTTAGTATCTTCTACAGCTTGCCTGAGCTTAGGACAGTCATGCATGCCGCTATAAGTTTGATGTTTATTAGTATTACTAGCATGATACGGCGGATGATCTTTATGTTTTCTAGCTTCCAAAATTTTAGCCGTAATATAGCTACGTGAAGCGATGGCGCTGACTTTAAACGATTCCGCCGGCCAGTTTGGCCAGCATTCAGTTTTTAATACCGAACAGACGTAATCTTCTAGTTCGACATAGTTAATTAATAAAAATTGGCCCTGATATTTAGTAATTAAAAAGAGCCCATGATACGGTTGCCCATCTAAACTGATGTGTGCTTTTTCAGTTGGCAATAAATAGATAGTGGCGTGAGGCCATTTTTGTTGATTTAAATAAATAGTCTGATTTTTAATCGTAATCGTACTATTTTTTTGATTTGTAATTTTCTGTCGTGTACCCAGTTGTTTTGGTACACCAACATATAAATCGCCTGAGCAACTAATTTTCCAAGTAGTTACTACTTTATGTTCAGCGCTAGTCAATAATATTTTAACATCGGTAGCATTTAAACTATCAAAGGTAAAAATATTAAAAATTAAAATTATTAAAGCTAATAATTTAATATAACTAACGTAGTAAGTCGTGGGCTTGTAAAAGTGCCAATAACTCAGTCGGGATAATAGTTTTTTTATCAATAGCATAATTGGCTAAACGATCCGCTGCTTGGTTGTTTTCACGTAAGACATGCTCAGCAGTATAATCTAGATCAACTAGAAGTTTTTCAGCTAAATGGTGCAACTTTAAGAGTTCAGGATTGCGCACAGCATATACGTGATTGATTTGCCTAATTAATAGTTCTGAATCAGAAATAATTTTAAATTTGTCGATGGGCTTTAAAAGATTTTTGGCACAAATTATGCCCAAAACTAAAGCATAATATTCGGCCTGGTTATTAGTTCTAATACCCAGAAAAAAACTACCTGTATATAATACGCGAGTTTCATTGCTAATATGTACCCCAGCACCCGAAGGTCCAGGGTTGCCACGTGAAGCGCCATCAATAAACAGTTTAACTACACTCACGATTTCACGTCAGATATAAAAATCTAAAACAGCCGCGACATTCGACTAAGCGATTATCTTTAAGGGCGTTTACATCTTGCTGTGTGACATCGTAAAAACAGGCCATACAAGAGCCATTAACTACTTGAACCACTGGATTTTGTACACGGGTTCGCATAATAGAGTATTTTACTAACCATTCTGCTGGCACGCCAATCTCTTTGGCTTTACGTTCTAGCTCATAGTTATTAACTTGTTTAGTTAGCTCTATTATTTGGGCCTTTTTAGCATTGATATCAGTTTTGATCTCAGTGAGCTTATGATTTAACAACTCTTTCTGTTTTTCGAAAGCTTGTTTGGCAGTTTCTAATTTAGTCCAAGCTTGCACTAAGATTAATTCATTATTGTGTTGCTGCTCTTTTAGATAAGTAATCTCTTTTTTTAGCGCAGCATATTCTTTTTTATCTTGAACTTGATCCAACTGATTTTTTTTGGTTTTTTCAGTCGCATCCAGCTCTTGATTAGCTAGCTCAGTAGCATCAACTGCTTTTTGGGCAGTTTTCACCAGATCATGCGTCGCTGTTAATTCATGTTCAGTATTGATTAACATTTGATTTAAATGTTTTATATCACTGTCCAAATCTTGTAACTGTTGTCTGATTTGGTTGTTTTCCTGATCGAAGCTAATTAAAGCTACGAATTTTTGAAACGGAGTAACGGTGGTCGACATAACACTATCCCTTATAGTTTAGCAACATCTGGTGGGCCCACCAGGACTTGAACCTGGGACCTTTCGGTTATGAGCCGACTGCTCTGACCAACTGAGCTATGGGCCCGATGTTGCGTTATTGTTTGTCGCAAATATAGATAGCATTATAGCATAAGTTTGGTGAGATTTCCTAGGGTCTAATCAAACCAACTATCAATTTCGTTTAAAATTTTTTGTGTTTCAACAATAGACTCGATCAATGGTGGTTCAATTATCACTGGAATACTAATGATTTGAGGATGTAATAAAAAATGTTTTAAAGCTGTTGTGCCAATATGTCCAGCACCGGGAATCGCATGCTTGTCTATTTTACGGCCCAAAGTTTCATTGGTATCGTTTAAGTGAATTAAGCAGATTTTTTCAAAACCAATGGCGTGCTTAATTAAATCCATAAATTTAATTTGTTCATTTAGATCATGCAAATTATAGCCATGGGCATAAGCATGACTAGTGTCTAGACAAAATAATAACTTTTCGGGTTGCTCAATTTGTTGTAATAGTTCATAAAAGTCACTTAAATCACTGCCAATAGTTAAATTACCATGCGCCGTATTTTCCAACACAATTTTGATCGTGTGGTTTTCATTTAAAATTTGATTTAGCGAGTTAGCTAAAATTTTGATACCTTGAATTTTAGTATGACCTTCAGCGGCGCTACCTGGGTGCACGACTAAGTGGGTAAACGCTAACTGCTTAGCAATATTTAGCTCACGTTGGGTAGTTTTTAGATTAACTTGATTATCCCGACAAAGATTAATCCAATAAGAGCCGTGTAGATATAAGTCTTGAAAATATTCATGTCGCAACTCTAAATAACTAGCGCGATCTTCAGGTGTGATTTTAATATATTTGCCAGATAATGTCATAGCAAAGGTTTGAAACAAGGGGACTTTTAAAGTAATAGCTTGCTGAATAGTTTCTGTGAACGTGGCAGCCGGCCGAATATGAATACCGATTTTTTTACCCATATGCACCCAACTTGATAAACTTAAATCTGTTTTTAATTACAAATTCAAGTCGGTTTTTAAACTTTTCTCATCAAAAAACTCTTTTAAGATTTCAAAATAATCTGTAGTAATTTCTCTTAAATCCTCTGCACTTTGAGCTTCAAACCTAATGCTTAAAACATCTTCGGTATTAGACGCTCTTATACCACCCCAGCCAGCAGCGCTTTCACTGCGCACGCCATCAATGTCAATAATATTTAAATCAATCCGGCGAGCTAAAATGTTTTTGGTATGATTTACAATCAGCTCTTTTTGTTCTGGACGACAATGAATTCTAATTTCAGGAGAATAAACGGTTGTTGGTAGCTGTGACAAGAGTTTTGTTAAATTAGTATTTTCAGCAATTAAAATCTCGCAAAATCTTAATAAAGCATATAGCCCATCATCATAACCTAGGTAGCGATCAAAGAAACAAAAATGACCACTTAGCTCCCCCCCCAAAAGGGCTTGATGTTGACGCATGCTATTCTTAATAAAAGCGACACCGCAGGGCGCCAAAATAGTATTTACCCCAAGTTTATTTAAATAATTTTTAAGATTAGCAGAGTATTTAATATCGCCTACGATAGTTAAATTTTTAATAGTTTTACTTAAAACTTTAGCAAAAATAGTTAATAATTTGTCGTTGGGCACTAAAGCACCAAATTTGGTCATGAGACCAACCCGATCGACATCCCCATCTAATCCAGCCCCAAACTCTAATTCTGGATCTAGTGCCAGCGCCTGTTGTAAATCTAGCATATTAGCTAACTGGGTAGGATCTGCTTGATGATTCGGAAAATTACCGTCTAACTCAGCGCATAATAGTTTTACATTGGGCCAGTTTAATTTTTGCATTAATTTTGGTACGACAGTACAAGCTGCTCCGTTGCCGCAATCTAAAGCAAATTTCAGTTCAGAGTTTTTCAGGTGCTTAAACTGTTCCGCAAGATAGTCCGTATATTGTTCGATAATATCTTGTTCGCGATAGTTGCTGTTAGTTACTCCCGCTAACTCATTTATCCCCTCTGGCCTGTGAGTATTTTCGTGAGCTATTTCTAAATACAGATCTCTAATCTCAGTAATCTGGGTATCCCACAGAGTTTCCCGATTTAAAACTAATTTTAGACCATTATAAGCTTTGGGATTGTGCGAAGCCGTGATCATGATGCCCGCTTCAACTGATAGTTTGTGTGTAGCGAAATACAATGCTGGCGAAGAACAAACCCCAATGAACAGTACCTTTAAGCCAGAGTCTAATAGTGCCTGTGTGACCTGATCTTTAATCGCGGGGGAGTGCAATCTGCCATCCATGCCCAGCGCCACGGTTTTAATTAAGGGCTGATGCTTTTTAAAGTAAGCTGCTATAGCTAAAGTAATCGGGTAAATATCAGCAATCTTAAAATCGATATCGACTTTACCGCGCAGATCGTATTTGCGAAAAATTTGACTGACCACGAAACTACCCCTTATGCTTCTGAATTTTAACTAATCAAGTTGCTTTTTCTGTTGAAATATTTAATTTACGTGGCACTAAAACAAGTGCCGGAACTGTTGCTATTGGCACAGGATCGCTAATAATCATCATTTTCTGGCTAATTGCATGAATAGCTTTGGTATTTTGCGGCGGGGTTTCATGGTGAATGCGAATTTTATCATCGGCCTTTAATTTACTAATTAAATCTTGGCACAGTCTGATGCGATAAGCAGCTGAGAGCGTTGGTATCCGTAGCTGTTCGTTTAAAATATCTACGCGTGTGGTTATAGCTGTGCGGGTAGGAAAATTTAAGTCTGAGCTATAGCTGCATAGGCGTCTTTCAGGTGAACGACTGCGGCTATGTGACCTGGCACCAGCGCCAGCGCCGCGGCCCATAGCTGAAACTTGCACAGAGCTTAAAGCTAATAAGTTTAAAATAAGTACAGATAATATTTTGCTTAAGTTCTTCAATTTTATTCCTAAAATCATTTTTAATATAACTTTAATAATTTAACATATAAGCTTTAATATTAGCAGATTAAGTTACAAAATATAGTCTTAAATATAGCTTTAATATGCTCTAATCTAGCGGGTAAGTATTTCAGTAACTTTAGTTTTAGTATAAGCTGACCAGGATCTAAAAAATTAAACAATTAGCATAACTAGCCGCCTAAAGTAGCCCGGCCCAAATTACCAAATAAGACTGTGAAGCACTGAAGCACCACTATGATTCCACTAAAATTACAACTAAAAAATTTCCTGAGTTACGGTTCTGAATTACAAACTGTGAACTTCGAGCCATATAATTTAATCTGTTTATCTGGTAAAAATGGGCACGGTAAATCTGCTTTGCTAGATGCTATGTGTTGGGCTATTTGGGGAGAAGCGCGTAAGGTTTCAGCGGCCTCTAAGCCAGATATGGGTTTATTGCGTTTAGGGCAGCGGAATATGAAAGTGGTGTTTGACTTTGAATTTAATCAGCGTAGATATCGAATCCGGCGAGAGTTTAGTTTTAGTTACAATAAAGCTTATGCGATACTAGAATTTGGTTTAATTAATGCCCAAAATATCTCAGATCAAGCTATTAGTACGCAAGATACCCAAAATTATCAAGCCAATTCAATTCCCATAAATCAAGATAATTCTAATAATCTCGATTTTATCCCGTTAACTGAAAAAACTATTAAAGCTACGCAAGAAAAAATCGAAGCGACTTTGGGTCTAAATTTCGATGCTTTTGTAAATTCTGCTTTTTTACGGCAGGGGCATTCCAACGAGTTTTCTAAAAAATCACCGGGTGAACGCAAACAGATTTTAGGCGCAATTTTAGGTATCTCTAAATATGAAAATTTACGTAAGTTAGCTTTAGAAAAAATTAGACTAGCTGAAACTGACAAATCAGCCTTAGTAAAATTGCAACAGCATTGGGAAGCTGAGCTAGCTAAATTACCTGAGTTACAGATTAGCTTAACGCAAACTAATACTGAGCTAAAATTGCTGGACGCACAAGCGCAAAATTTAAATTTCGAAAAACAAGCTTGCGCGATAAAATTAGTTGAACTAAATAGTTTACAGCTAGATTATCAGCAAAAATTTAATAATTTGTTAGATTTTAAAACGGCTTGGCGGCAAGCGCATAAATTACAGCTAAACTTGGCGCAGCTTAATCAAGATCCTGAGAAACTATTAGCTCAGCAAAAAACTGATCAGCAACAGTTAGCGGCTTATCAAACAGCTCAGCAACAAGAATTGCAATTGCGCGAACAGCTTTTAAAATTAAAGTTTCAAGCACAAAGCTCATTAAATCAACAGCAATTGCAATTAGAGCAGCTTAAGGCGCAGACTATGCAATCACAGCAAGCTTTAGTCCAGTTAGAGCAGCAGCAAGCTAAGCTAACTTTTGAGCAAACCCAGTCAAAGCTAAATATTAGCACCCAAGTAAATTTTATTAATTTAAATGGGATTATAAATTCAGAATTTAAATTATTTGAAAAAAAATTCGAACAGCGCAAAGAGATTTATCAGCAATTAATCTCACAAGGTAATTTTTGTCAGCATAAATTAGCTAATTTTAAAGAACAAGTAGATACAAATCATGGCTTATCAAAAATTTCGTTGGGCGAGTTTACACCTATCAACCTAATAGTTGAGGGTAATCAAAACGTTTTGCGAGAGCAAATTCGGTCTAATGAAAAAAATCGAGTTTGTGATTTATGTGAACAAGTGATCACGGCCGAGCAACAAGCTATTTTAAATCTTAAATTACAAGTTCGTGTGCAAAATTTACAGCTAGTTATTCAGCAAATTGCCAAACTACTAAAAAATATTAAAGCTCAACTGGTCACTCAACATGCTGACTTGCAAGCGCAGTTAAAAATTCGTGAAACAGTCGCCATAGCGCAAGCTAATTTACTAGATTTACGGGCTAAGTCAGCGACTATACTGGCCCAATTAACTAGTTTGACTGGTGAGTACAGTGCCCAAAAATCAACTGTTAATCAGTTATTATTACAGTTAGAACCAGCTCAACTTTTATTTACACAAGCCCAACAAAAATTTGATTTAGCTGTAATGCAGTTAGAACAACAAATCCAGGCGCTTAATTATAATTCTGAGCAGCATGCTAAATTAGCGCAAGAGCTAGCTCAACTAGAATTATTACTGCCACAATTGCAAAATCTACAAGCTGAACAAAATTTACAGCAGCAGCGTTTGATAGAAATTAGCGGCTTAGTAAAGCAACTTAAACAGCTAAATCATAAACTTAAATTACTAATTCCAGTAGTAAATTTAGTTGCGACACTAGAACAGCAATTGGCTAACTTGACCGAGCGTAAATTAGCATTAACCCAGCTCTTAGGGGGGCTAGAAAATCAGCAAGCTAAATTATTACAACTGCAAGTGCAGTATCAGGCACAAATAAAACAGTTAGCTAGTTTAGATCTAGATTTACTAGATTATAAAGAAATTGCATTAGCGTTGGGTAAAGATGGGATTCAAGCTTTATTAATCGAAGAAGCGGTTCCAGAAATAGAACGCGAAGCCAATATTTTATTGGCAAAATTAACTGACAATCAAATGCAATTAATTATTGAGTCACTTAGAGATCTTAAAAAGGGGGGCTCTAAAGAAACCTTAGAGATTAAAATCTCTGATAGTATGGGCATCAGGCCTTATGAAATGTTTTCTGGCGGCGAAGCATTTAGAATTGATTTTGCGTTGCGCATAGCAATCTCTAAACTGTTGGTCCAACGTGCCGGCACTTCATTGCAGACTTTAATTATTGACGAAGGTTTTGGCTCACAAGATGAAGAGGGGTTGGCATATGTTATGGATGCGATTTATAAAATTCAGGATGATTTTGCTAAAGTAATTATTGTGTCACATTTGTCAGCAATTAAAAATCAGTTCCCGGTGCATTTTACGGTAGAAAAAGGTGCAACTGGTAGCCAAATTACCGTATTGCACCAAGATTAAATTTAACTAATTATATTTTTATTATTTTTCACTGTGCATCTAGATCATCTGATCTGCTCTCTTCGCCATTTCCTAGAACCATTGCTACGGCAGCAGCACGAGCAGCTGCTTCTTCAGCAACCATTGCCTGATATGCTTGTCGCAATCTGTTGTAGCGCGCTAATTGTTCCAGGTCTAGGTGTGGCACCAATACTATTGGTGTTGGGGCTACAGCAATTGGTGCTAGTAGAGCTCTTCTGGGAGCCCTTACGACGGCAGAGCGTTTATTTTCAGGCACAACTGGCTTAGAACCACAGAGGCCAGCATGACTTGGTGTAGCTATTTGTAATAATATTATTAAGCTTAAATTTAAGCTTAATAACTTAGAATTAATTTTAGTGAAACTGGTATTTTTTTTATAAAAATTATTTATTTTTTTCAACATTATAAACTCCAAAAGTTAAAATTAAATTAGCTATTACTTTAAGTTGAGTATACTAATTTGTCATATACGAATATATATTAACTTGTTTTTTATTTACAATATAACACAGGGCGTGTGATCTTGCGACCAAACGCCCTGTGAGCCTTCTGTACATCTAGCTGTGAATTTTATTAATTATATTTATTTAGCAAAAGTTGTATTTACGAATTTGTTAAGGCCTTTTTTTTGTAATATGTTGTCAATGTCAATGTCAATCGCATTTGGATTTACTTTTTTAGCTTGGCTACGTTTATATAACGCAAAACCAACTGCACAAGTAGCAGCTATACCAGCTACGACATACACAGTATTTCTATTTTCTTTTGCTGCAATTGCACGACTAGCTTCACTGAAAAATGAACCGATTGAGCTTAACATACTAGTAGCAGCTACAGGAGCTTGAGCCGGAGCAGCTACAGGAGCTTGAGCCGGAGCAGCTACAGGAGGTAATTCAGCAGCGATTTTTGCAGTGATTGCATCACTAGCTTTATCACGCAAAAGATCGGCAGCAGTTTTAGGAATTGCAACAGCTACAGGAGCTTGAACAGCTAATTTATCAGCAGCAGCTTCAGCTCTGGCTTCAGCGAAAATACGACTGCCGCTATCAGTAAATAGATCTGTGAAATCATCCCAAAAACCGGCTGTAGCACTATTAGCTACACTAAGTAACAATAATACAGAGAAAACTCTGTTAAACTTGAAAATGTTTTTCATATAGAACTCCATCTATTTATAAAAATCTAACCATTCCATTTTGACTCATCTGCAGATTACATGGTTAAAATCAATCTGCGATGTTATTACCTAATATAAACCCTATTATTAGTAAGTCAAAAGCCCTACTATGTCCAAGGGTTCACCCCTGAAAATTAAGGTAACTTAGTAAGTTTTTAATATAACTAATTTTAAGCGAGCTTTGAAGAGCAAGGGTCGATAAAGCTATCTTAAGCCTAGAAACAGCTTAAAGACCAAGAAATTTCTTGAAAAGTCCAGAAATAAAGCCGGTATCGCCAGCTTTAGTAGTATCAGTGCCAATCTCTTCAGAATAAGCTTTCAGGCTCTCTTTAGCGGTTTCTGAGAGCTTTTTAGGCACATGGCACTGCGTAATCACGATCAAATTCCCATTGACCTTACTAGCTAAATTTTTGAACCCCTTGCCAGGGAGTAAAATCTGTTCACTAGGTTGGCAACCCTTAGGAATCTTAATCGCCAACTTTTCACCATCGATATTAGTAATTTCAATTTGGCAACCAAAAACTAGTTGGGGATAAGTTAGGAGTACGCGGCACTCTAAACGATCACCAAGACGTTTAAAATTAGGGTCAGGTTGCACTAATACACGAATATAAAGATCGCCTGTGGGGCCACCATATAAACCAGCGTCACCTTTGTTGGGTACCCTAAGTTCCGCATCCGGAGTAATGCCCTGTGGGATACTCACAGTTAATTTTTGTTGTTTTTGGCTGCGTGAACGACCATTGCAATCTGAGCAAGGTGATGGGATAGTATAACCCTGGCCATTACAAGTGCTGCAGGTTTGGGCGTACATGAAAAAGCCTTGTTGGAACTGAATTTGGCCCATGCCCTTGCATTTAGTACAGGTATTAGTAGTAGTGCCCGGCTTAGTGCCCTTACCTTGACAAGTTATGCAAGCAGCTAGATGACCATAACTAATGTCATGTTTAACGCCAGTGTAACTGTCTTTTAAGCTAATACTAATCTCAATGTGCCGATCATGCCCACGCTGTGCTTGGGGGCCCGCTGTGCGAGTTTTGCGGCCAGCACTGGCGTGACTTGCGCCACCACCGAACATAGAGCCGAAAATATCGCCAAAATTGGCAAAGATATCGTCCATATCCATTTGTGGACCATGGCCGCCACCATGGCTACTAGTTTGTTGATAGCCATCATGGCCAAATTGATCATATTTTCGACGTTTTTCTGAGTCAGATAAAGTTTCATAAGCTTGTGCGGCAGCTTTAAATTTGTCTTCAGCGGTCTTATCATTGGGATTACGGTCTGGATGGTATTTCATGGCTAATTTGCGATAAGCAGTTTTAATTTCCTGCTCAGAAGCACTCTTAGAAACCCCTAATATTTCATAAAAATCTTGTTTGCTCATAGTCTTAAATAGTCTCAAATTGCCAGAAAAGTTATACGTAAATTACCCAAAAATAGTTAAAAAGCAGTTATTTAATATTTAAAATATAACAAAATTATCGATCAATAGAAAATTTTAGCTTAATTTA
This sequence comes from bacterium, assembly GCA_947481115.1. Classification (GTDB taxonomy): domain Bacteria; phylum Babelota; class Babeliae; order Babelales; family JABDEC01; genus CANKVQ01. The sequence goes on along the minus strand of CANKEI010000016.1, from coordinate 2,519 downwards.
AATGGCAACTATTGTTTTTTGAGTTAAATAAATGATTATCTATTAATTGGGCACGTAATCGGCCAGGTTGGTTAATTGGGTGTGTTAGTAAATTTATTTGTAATATTTCATGATGTTTATAATTGCTCCCATAGGGAGAAAAATTTATAGCTGGTAGGGGAACTATGGAAGCTAAATTACGTTTCTTTAAATATTTAGAATTATGGGCACTCTTAATTTTATTAGGGGTTTTTAGTTTATATCTAGACTATGGTTTTAAGCTGGCACATTTGCAAAAATTAGAATATTTAGGCTCAATGGTAATTTTGGCCTGTGGCGTAGCGCTATATACATTATTGTTACGCTATTTTTTAAAACTTAATTGGGGACAGTCGGCTAGCACAGCATTTGGAATTAATGGGGTCTCCTTTGTTTGTACATCTTTGCCATTATGTTTATTTAATCTCTATGCCAGTCAAATCGTGCCTAATTATAGTAATTATAGTTGGCTAGTCTCAATCTTAGGTTTTGTAGGCTATTATATTTTCAGTTTCTTTGTGGTGTTAAAAGTTTACCCAGCAGTTAGCGCTTTATTAGCTCGTAAATTTAGCTTTTCAACGAAATTTAAGTTCTTAAGATCTAAAGAAATTTTTAAATTATTAATTTTTTGGGCGGTACTTGTTCGGACATTGTTTTATGCCATAGATTTTTACCAATCAGCCTACCTAAAGCACGTTTTTGCAGCACCTAAACTAAATATAATTCTAGGTTTAATTCTACTGTTATTTGGTTCGCTACGCATGTTTATAGTGCCCACGACTGTGCTCATGTTTTTTATTAGAACTTGGTCTAAATCTAAATATTTAAAAGCCTGGGTATCGGCATTTAAAATTTTAATCTTGTCAGTAGTGTGCATTGTATCGACGGCGATCTTTTTACCACTAGTATTAATGCAGAATCAGATCACATTAACTAAATTAGTGGGGCTAGATCTGCAAGATATTTTAGCGTATGTGCAAACGTTAGATAGTTTTGGCTTCGTGGTCTTAATTTTAACATTAGTATTATTAGTGATTGGTTGTTATTTATTTAATATTTTTGTTATCAAATATGGTTATCCAGAGATTAATAGTCGCAAAGCAATTAGGTATTTACCTTTGGCTTTTATCAGCATGCTTTTAGTAGTCTGGGGCTTTAATCTCGCCGAACGTAAATTTTTACGGCCAGTTTTATATCAAAAATTATTAAAATATGATCTGGTACAGCACCAAAATTTAGACTTAATTAAATCAGACCTAGCTGATACTGCTCATAAATAAACTTTTAGCTTTACTAATCTTCGCGCATGATAGCTTGATATCACCAGTTCTGGCTAGCGCAAATTTAATTTCGCCGGTATATGCCGGGTAATTAGCTTTGAGTTGTGTTAATAAATCAATAATTTTGATGGGTGCACCAGAGCCGATATTCACAGCCTGGCCATTTAAGTGGGTATTATCGAGTAAGCCAGCTTGTAAGTTAGCAGTTACAACTTGATCGACTGTGACAAAATCACGCGCTTGTGCGCCATCACCATAAATTATTATCGGTAAATTGTGCGCTAAATTATAGGTAAATTTGGTGTAAACTGCCGCATAAGAACCGTGTGGATTTTGGCGGGGTCCATAGACATTAAAATAGCGTAAGCAGATAGTTGGTAAATTATATAGTTGACTATAAATCTGGCAGTACTGTTCGCCCATGAATTTATTTAAGCCATAAATCGATGTTGGGGCACAGAGATCTTGTTCGTCACAAATGGTTGATTTTTCACCATAGACAGCTGAAGAAGAAGAGAAGATAAATTTAGGTTTTTTGTAAACTTGGCTTAGTGTGTGCGAGACTGCACTTGCGATCTCGGGGGTATTTAACTGACGGGCAAATAGATTTAGTAAATTTAAAGTGCCAGTGAGATTAATATTGTGATATTTTTGGGGATTTTCTAGTGACTCTGGCACTGAAGTAGCTGCTGCTAAGTGAAATACAAAGTCCCAGTTTGTGGTATTTAAATTTAAGCTCGTGGATAGATCTAGTTTTTGGGTATTTAAATTTAGAATTTTAGCCAGATCTGGGTCGCAAATGTCACCAGTAATAATTTTAATTTTAGTTTTTACAGCTGCTAAATTAGCTAAACTACCCGTCGAAAAATTATCTAAGATGGTTACTAATGCGCCTAAAGCAACTAGTTTTTCAACTAAATGGGCACCAATAAAACCAGCGCCACCCGTTACTAAAACCTGTTTATTTTTATAATTATGCATGATAATCTTCCAATTTAATTTGTTAATTTTTATTATATCCCACATTCCCGCGATCTCAATTTTAAATTTTTAATTTCTTGAATTTAAATCAACTCTCTTCACAAAAAGTTGATCATGCTCCAAACTTAGCGCTTGATAATTAAATCATCATAAGCAGGGTAAGAATCATGATAATTGATGAAGTTGAAATTAAAACAGCAAATTTAGATCACCATGGATTAATCGCAGCAATCTGTCATG
>CANKEI010000015.1 GCA_947481115.1 bacterium | reverse complement strand
GGCTCGTTATTTCACCACTGGAAACTCATTGGCGGAAAGGAAATCTATGTTTAAACGATTGTTCAGTCGGAGCCGTATGACGCGAGAGTGTCCCGTCCGGTTCTACGAGGGGCCCCAAGGTTTAACCAAAGGGTCTACTCACCAAAAATGGTTGAAAAAATTGGCAATCGAAAGATATGGTTCATGCAAAATAAAACAATATTAGTTCAGTTTTTTTGGTCGTTAATTTTTATGGCTATGCAAATCCAAGCAGCTGTAGTTACAGGTGAAAATCCGGATGGCGGCTGGCAGGAAGAAAAAACTTCCGAAGCTTCACAATTGTACAGGATTAATTATGATAACAAGCAAATCATATCAGCGCTTAGAGATCAGACTGCGGTGTTAAAAATTCCAGGTGCGATTAAAGATATTGAGCCTGGTGAGCATCTGAGGCTACGCTTTTTAGCTAATAAGCTCGAAGATTTTGAGGTAGTGCATAAAGAAAATAAAAAACTTTTTAGTATATGTTATAACGAAGCTTCCGAATGGCCCAAGGAATGGGTAACTACTTCTCCTGGCGGTGTATTGCCGGAAATAAAGCCTGAACATATAGCTGATTTTTCAACTACTTATAGACCATCTACTTTAGTTTTATATGGCATAGTTGTTGCGGCACAAGGCAAACAAAAATTAGATCTAGTCTTAAAAGATCGCAGATTGCCAAATGAAAAAGTTTTACAGACAGAATGGCGGAAACAAAGGGAAAGATTGCGCCAATTTGGTGATTTTCCGGCACGTTCACTAACCGAGCGTTTGGTTGGCACAATTAAATATAGGAGCAACCAAGCAATCGCAATTATCACAGCGCAAGATGGTGCTATTGGACAAGTTGTTCCTCAGCCGATAGTCGTTCATCAACCAGTGGCTGTTCGATCAACGGCGACTCTTTTAAGAGATTTTGATCCAATAAATGGGGCGTTTCATGAGTCTGAAGGCAAAAGATAAGCAGCTTAAATTCGTGGCTGATATAATCGAAAAGCTGCTTGGATATAAATTATAATCAGATTGCGATATATGGGTGAGATAATTGACAACTCGGTCAATTATCCCACCCTAAATTATTTAGTTAATTAATTTTATTTTAAATTATTAATAGCTGTTTCTAGCTCGTCAAGTTTATCAGCACCAGCTAAAATTGCTGGTTTTTCTGAGCTACCCTTCTTAGATAATGCAAAGGTCGGTGCACTTTGTACGTCAAGATTATTAAATACCTCTGGCGCATCTTGGAAGCTGGCCTTAGCGAATTTTACTTTTTTAGAACCCTGATGTTTTTTAGCTAGCGCAGCAAATTTTGGTGCTGCAGATACGCAGTGCGGACAAGTTTTAGAAGATAGCATTAAGGCTACGTGGTTACCTTTTTTAAGACCATCTAGTTGTGCTTGGCTAGTAACACTAGTTACATTTGGATCAGTTGGCTCAGCTGCTGCAGCGGCACCACTGGGGGCAGTTTTGGCAGCTTCAGTTGCACCAGTAGGTAGGCCTATTTTAGCTTTAATCTGCTCGATTTCTTGTTTAATCTGAGTGATCTCTTTTTGCGCAAATTGAGCTATTTGTTGTAAGCCTTGCCTAGTGCCATTTATGTCTTTTTCCATTTTTTTTCTAAATCTAGTTTCTAGTTCAGCGGCAGTAGGCTTAACAGCGCTATATTTTTCAAGTGTTTCCATTATTTTATCTTCATCAGCGCCTACAATTTGATCTTCTTCAACAAATTGGTCTTGGCCAGGTAAGAAGATTCTAGTTTGCGGAAAGCCATGGATTTTATATTTCTCGCCAAGTGATTTTAAGCCGGCATCAGTTACATCGACAGATACAAATTCTAAATCAGGATGTTTTAAAGATAACTTATCAAATATGGGTGCTAAGTTTTTGCAATGACCGCACCATGGTGCATAAAATTTAACCGCAGCAACTTTACGTTTAGAGTCTCCCATTAATTTTTCAAACTGATCAACAGTTTTAATCTCTTTTACAGCCGTGTTTGTGATTGCTGGCGCTGGGGTATTACTTGGCGAAGCTTGTAGCGCTAGACTAATTAAACTTAAGCTAGTTAATAACCCCAAGCTGTAAAAAACTAAAATTGTTTGCTTTAAGCTGGGCTGAAACTTAGTAGTTTTAAATTTAGTAGTAAATTGCTTCATATAACTACACTCCTTTAATAAAAAATAATAAATAATTAAGATACAACTATTTACTTTTGCGATTTATATTTATCGCAATCGATTTATTTCCGCTGTTAGAGTTGTAACATCTGTACCAAACATTCTAAAAACTGGCACTTTACGCCCTGCTTTAAAACATAAAAATGTCGGATAGCGTGAAACATTCAACTGTGTAGCCAATTGGCTAAGTTCAATTGATCTAGCAGTATCGATATTTAAAAATACCACATCGATATTTTGATCTGCAATAAATTGCAGTGATGGATTAATTCTGGGGCAGTTATGGCAGCTACTGCGAATAAATTGTGCAACTACTAACATTTTGCGTTCAGCGTGTTCTAGGTAATAGTAGAACTGATCTGGTCGTAAAATATTAATTACGCGCCCACTAGGCAGATCTTTGTGACGCTTATGAGCAGTTGTAATCTCTTTAGTTCGTGTCTTAACCGCGCGAACGGCCTCGTTTTTTTTACTTCTAAGATATTTTACGGCCATAGTATACAAATTATCTGATTCTGGTGCTGGGACAGCGATGGTTGGCGCTGGCTGTGGGGCTGGTGCGGTAGAATCGGTCATAGCAGGCACTGGTTGATCTGCTTGTATATTAAGCGTTGCTAAAGTTAGCCATAATGTTGGCGTAATTAACTGTTTTAATTTCATAAAATTTTAGACCTAGAAGTTAAGAATTATATTTTTAGATTTAACTTAAATTATACTTAAATTATTTAAGTTCAGTTAAAGCAGTTTTAATAGCTGCAATATTAGCCCCGCGAATTCTTTTAACTTCTGCGCCACTGAGGTTTAAGATTACAAAAGTTGGATAAGCTGTGATATTAAATTCTTGCGCTATGCTACGGTTTTCAGGTGCGTTAATTTCAGTAAATGTGGCATGATTATAATCGGCTTCTGTCGTTAATTGGCTATAAGCAGGAGCAACTTTATTACAGTGGCTACAGCTTGGTGAGAAAAATTTAATAACTATAAATTTATTGTTAGCTTTAGCCTGTGCTTTCGTTGCTTCTAGTTCATCAGTCGAACCAATAGTTTTAATGTTGCCAGATTTGGTAGTAACTTTATCATGTTTATGTTTTGCGGTTAATTCTGGGGTAGTTACGAGACCAGCTAGCAATAAAACTAGGCTTAGAGTTAATATTTTTTTAGGGTTACTTAAATTATTTTTCACAAGCTCTCCGGTAACTATTTAAAGTTATTTAATTAAAATTATTTCTAATGCTTAAATTATAATTTATTAATGGTTAACATGTTACAGCTTAGTTGGCAATACTTAAGGTGCAAACTGTGTCATTTAAGTTGTTTTTACGGTTTTCCTGAATTCTTGCTAATGTACCAAGTAATGATTTATATGAATCTTCAATATTTCTGCGATTACATAAGACTGGAATAAAGCGTTTATCGATTTGGCGGGCCATGGTACAATTTTTTTCATAATCATCAAATAGTACAATGGAGGCTGGATCATAACCTAAAGTCTCGGTAATTGTTTTAAGGCAACGATAGTATGCATTAGGTGAAGTTTTAGCCGTAGCGCCATGTGGCGTAATAATTACACCATCAAAAAGTTTAAATAGTTCTGGAAATTTATTAACTAAATAGTTATAAGATTTTTCACCAATATTAGAAAATATAAATAGCTTGTAGCCGTCGAGTTTTAACTGCTGTAAGTGTAAAACTGCAGATGGAATTGGTAGATAACAGCTCATCGCTTTTTGGACCATTGCTTCGTAACTGCCGCCAGTATTCCTGCCGGTGACCCATTGTTCTACGCTAACTAATTCAGTTACGTTTTGATCACGTGCTTTCTTATATCTATGATAACGGCGTAAAAAACGCAGCATGTTAACTGGCCCAGCTTTTAGTAGCGCTGAAATGGCGATATTATTTTGTTGGTACATGAAGGTGCCATGAATATCAAAAACTAGTACGGGTAACGGTTCATTAGAACGGTCGTGGGTATGATATTTTGCTTTATGAATTGATTTTTTGATCTGGCGTTGTGATTGCTGACTAGACGGTTTTTGAGGTTTAGATTTACTTAGATTTACTTGATAATAGCAACTTGAGCTGCTTAGTAAGCAAAGCTTTAAGATCAAAATTTTTTTAATTTTAAATTTATTTTTAAACATTAAAATTACTCCCCTAATCAACTTTGGTTTCAAAATATTAGGGGGGTAATCGATAAATCAAGAGTTTAGTATAAAAGCTATTTTGTGTGCACTTAAGTTAGTCTCTAATCTATGGTTCGTAGCTTATCTGAGATCGGCAAATTCACCACGTAGTTCAGCTAGTTTTGCTGAAACTTTAGCCCGAGAAGCTGCGATCTGTGCTGATGAGCCAGGCTCGCATAAGATTGGTACAAAACGTGACTCAGTTTCAGTTTCAGCTCTAAATTTTTCAGCAGCAGCTAATTTTCCCGGACTATCGTCATAAAAAATTATTCTTTCGGGTGCAGTGCCAGTAGTTTGCCTAACTATATCTAAGCAACGCTGATAAGCTTTGGGATCTGATTTATCTGGCGTGGTATGATCTTCGATAATCACTCTGCCATTAAATTCACACATGAGTTGGGGATATTTTTGGGCTAACAAGTCAAAAGATTTGTGGCCAATATTCGAGAAAGCAAATATCGGGTGTCCTTGGGTTTTAATAGCTTGTAAAAATTCTTTAGCACCTGCCATTGGCTTAAAACAACTAATTGTATTTACGACATGTTGTTCATACGTTTGATTGGCAGCTATTTGCGCTAGCGTGAGTGTTTTTTGGCTAGTTGTTGCAGTATCTGTAGTGTCAGGATTTTGCGTAATATTCGATGCCAATAAATAATTTTCGATATTAGGAGTTTTGCGACGTAAAATTTTTCTTTCAACGCCATAGCAGATTACGCCCCATAAAAAGCAGCCTAAATCGCTCCAAGATGCTTTCTTAAGCATGGTATTGGTGGCGATACTATAATCACGCTCAAGTACTGTGTCATGCAAGTCTAAAGCTACCGGATATTGGGAATATAAGTATGGTGGATTAGAAATTACTGGATTAGCAGTAATAGTAGCTTGAGCTGGTGCTGTAGCTGAGCTGGCTGGAGTTTGATCAATTGAAATTAGCTTTTGAGCGGGCATTAAGCAACTAATAGTTAGTAAAACTAAGTTTAAAATCTGTTTCATGACTAAACCGTGATACTTTCTAGTTTAAATTTTAGTTTTCGAATTTTAACTATATTTTAACTATAGCAACTTTAATTTAGGATTATAATTTTCTAGCAAGCTTAATAAGTTTTCACGTGATTTAAGCAAATTTTTTCTAGAGTTACTTTGGCAAAGAACTGCATCAAAGATCGGGTCAGTTTGTTTGGCTAAATCACAATTGTTTTGTAAATCATCAAATAAAATAATTTTCTTAGGTATATAACCTAGATTTTTAGTGATTTCCTGGATGCAAAATTTATAGGCTGCTGGATGATCTTTAGTAAGACCATTTTGTTTGACGATTACTTTGCCGTCAAACAAATTAAATAATTCAGGATATTCTTGGCTAAGAATTGCATAAGATTTTGGGCCAATATTTGAAAATACAAAAATCTTGTAACCAGCTTGTTTTAATTTACTCAAAAAGCCAATCATGCCAGGCATCGGTTTAAAACAGCTTACAGTTTTGGCAACCATCTTGGCAAACTCTGGGTCTTTGTTTTTAGCTCTATCGATTACATAATCTTCGATATTGGCTTCAGTTTGGCCCTTGTTTTTAGCTTTTTTATATTTAATAGCGCCTTTGATAAACCTAAATCCATGCGCTGGGGCTTTAAGAATTTCTTTAATTGCCACAGTGCTATCGCGCTCTAAAGCTGTGTCATGTAGATCTATGGCTAAAACTGGTAGTTCGGTAGAGTCAAATTTAGCTGAATTTTCAGATGCCAGTATTAGATTATTAAAAGTTATAACTGTCATAATTACGGCTAAACCGAGAAAGGGCCCAGAAGTTGCTTTAAATATCGTTTTTAACATGAAATAACCCCGTTTATGTGTATAATATAACATGATTACTAGTATTACAGGGTTAGATTAATTCGTCAAAAGGGTACTAGTGGTTAATCTTCAGGATATTATATTAAATTAAAAAATAATTTTAGGAAAATTTTATGGTTAAAAGTAATCAAATACAGTTATTAGCATTAAGTCTGGGTATGTTATTTAATTGTGTAGTATTTACGGCTGATGTTACTGTAGAAGTGACTGCTAAATCTAAAACCAGTAAATCTAGAACCAGCAGTCTTAAGTGTTATAAATATGGGCCACGAGTTCCTGATGTCGCGTTGCCCGCCGAAAATTTAGCCGGCCTTGATTTAACCCAGCTGCTCAAGACCGAAGCTCAATTAAGACAGTTGATTAGTGGTCATAGAAGAAATGGAATTATTTCACGAGAGCATGGCGCTATAATTTGTCCGTTTAAACGTTGTGAAGGCCGAAAAGGTTATAGTTCTTTTTTTGGACATTTAGTATCTAAACATACTGTCTCATCGCTGCAAGCTGATTTGGCAAGACCTAGAAAGCCGAAAATTATCGCGGTTGCGCCCAAGCCTAGCAAAAAACGTGTTGTAGCTGCAACTTTCCAAAGTGTACGGATGTCAGCTCCTAAAAAAGCTCGGCTAGCGGTGCCAACACCTAAGTTGTCAGCACCTACAATTGCTAGAGCAGTCATAGTGCCAAATTTATTTTTTCAATCTATGCCATCGTCTGTATCGCCAGCAGGCTCAGCAGGAGATTTTTGGGGCATAGATGATCTTCTTGAGATTAGGCCAGCTAGAGACTTGTAGTTTTAGAATATTGTGATAATTAAAATAAGTTAGTATAGATAGCTAACTATACTAGCCAAATTTTGACTAGCCAAATTTTGAAAAATTAAATTTTGTGAATAATTCAGGGGAGCTTAAATTAGTGAAGCGATTGTCAGATTGTACGATTGTGATTTTTGGGATTACCGGTGATTTAAGCCGTCGTAAATTAATCCCAGCATTATATGAGTTAATTTGTGAGCAGCCAGAAAGTAAGCTTTTATTAATTGGTGCCGCACTAGAAGTTAAAAATATTACGGAAATTTTAACAGCTGCGCGCCCATATATTCACAATTTAGATGAGCAAGTTTGGCAGAAATTTTTAAAAATTTTTTATTATGTTCCGACTAATCTTAAAAATCAGCTAGATATCGATAAATTAGCGCAGCGAATTTTGGAATTAGAGCAAGCGCAGCAGATGTCGGGATCGCGTTTGTTTTACTGTGCTGTTGCAGCACATTTTTTTGGACAACTAACGATTAATTTAGCTAAAGCTAGTTTATTAAAGCGCCAAATTCTCGGCTATAAAAATAGCCCTGAGCAAGTTTGGCATAGAATTGTGTTTGAGAAGCCATTTGGCGCAGATTTTAATTCCGCGCAAAATTTAAATCGCGAGATCTTAAGTGTGATAGACGAGTCACAGGTTTTTAGAATCGACCATTATTTAACTAAAGAAATTGTCGAAAATATTGCGTTTATTAGATTTACTAATCGTATTTTTGAGCCACTCTGGAACCATTATCATATTGATTGGGTGCAAATTGTGCTCAGCGAAGAAACTGGCTTAGAAGGCGGCGTAGCATATTTTGATGATTATGGCACTGTGCGTGATGTTGTGCAGAATCATATTTTGCAGTTAATTGCTTTAGTCGCCATGGACGCTCCGAAAAGTTTAACTGGCGAAGGGCTGTATGAAGCCAAAGCGCATATCTTAAAGCATCTGGAATTTGTCGACGGTGTTTTTGGTCAGTATCAAGGCTATGCTAACGAGCCTGGTATTAAGTTAGATTCTAAAACGGAAACTTTTGCGGCTTTAAAATTAAAGATTAATGAGCCGCGCTGGGCAGATGTGCCTTTTTATATTAGAACAGGGAAACGTTTAAATAAAAAAGAGACTAAAATCTGGATTAAGTTTAAGAGCACGCACTGCTTATTACCTAAAAATTGCCCAACTAGTGCTAATTATTTAGTAATTTCGATCTATCCTGAGGGTGGTTTTAAGTTGCACTTAAATGCTAAAAAGCCGGGCGTTCGAGATGAAGTAATTCCAGTCAGCATGAACTGTTGTTACGACTGCTTAACTGGACCAGCAGCAGCACAAGTATATACCGGATTAGTGGCAGATGTGATGGCAGGGGAGCGCGCTGTAGCAGTGCATATGGATGAAATCGAAGCTAGTTGGCAGTTAGTAGATCAAATTATGGCACATAAGTTACCGGTGCAAGTTTATACTCCAGGTAGTTTTGGTCCACCAGAATTAGTTGATTTCGCAGATAAGCATAGATTTGAATGGGTTTAAACTTTTAATTTAGGTGATAAAAATGCAAATTGGGGTGATTGGTTTAGGTAGAATGGGTGCTGCGATAGTCGAACGCTTGTGTGCTAAAGCACATCGAGTTTTAGTTTATGATCTAGACCCAACAGCAGTTAATACCGTCGAAAAATTTGGTGCCACTGGTGCTGGATCAATTGACCAGTTAGCTGTGCAAGTTGATCTAATTTGGTTAATGGTGCCAGCGGGTAATTTAATTGACCAAATATTGGTGCAAATATTACCAATTTTAAAATTAAAACCCGGCGCCATAATAGTCGATGGCGGTAATAGTAACTTTCATGATTCAGTGAGGCGTGCGAAACTTTGTGCTAATCAGCAAGTTAGTTTTTTAGATTGTGGTACTTCGGGTGGGTTACATGGTCGTGATCTGGGTTTTTGTTTAATGGTCGGTGGTGACCAAGTTGCTTATAATAAGATTGAAAATTACTTAGCCGCGATTGCGATGCCTAAAGGCTATGCTTTAGTTGGTCCGAGTGGCGCAGGGCACTATGTTAAAATGGTGCACAATGGCATCGAATATGCTTTATTGCAGGCTTATGCTGAAGGCTTTGATTTATTAAAAAATAATCGCAATTATCCAGATTTAGATTTAGCGCAAGTAGCTGGATTATGGCAACATGGTTCGATTATTCGTAGTTGGTTATTAGAATTAACGCAGCAAATTTTAGCGCAAGACCAAGCACTTGAAAATATTTCTAGCAAGATTGGTGGTGGCAGTACCGGTAGTTGGACCGTTTCTGAAGCTCAGGCGCAAAATGTTTTAGTGCCATTAATTAAATTAAGTTTAGAATTACGCCAGAAATCTAACCAAACTGAATTTAGTAATAATTATGCCAATAAGTTAGTTGCTTTGTTAAGACACCAGTTTGGCGGGCACAGTTACGAGAAATTGTAGTCGGGCTAGAAATTATAGTAGTTACGAAAGTTATTAGTTATGAAAATTATCGATATTAGTTGGCCAATTACGTCTGATATAACTACTTATAAAAATAAGTCTGATGTGCAAGTTTTACAGAATCATAGTTGGGGAACTAGTGCTAAGCGAGAGTCGCAATTAGCCTGTGGGATGCACACTGGTACACATGTTGATGCACCAGCCCATTTTTTAGAGTCTGGTTTAACCGTAGATCAATTAGATCTAAATAATTTAATGGGGCCAGCGCAAGTTCTAGAGCTTAGTGCTGTAAAAAATAATCAAATTACTAAGCTAGATTTAAGCAATTTTGAAATTGCAGCTGGGGCTATTATTTTACTAAAAACTAATAATAGTTATTTAGCAGCTAACAGTCGCTTCGAGCCCAATTTTGTCTATCTAGATCGTTCTGGGGCAGAATATTTAGCTAGTAAGAAAATTAAAGCGGTGGGGATTGATTATTTAGGTATCGAACGTAATCAGCCGGAGCATGATACTCACAAAATTCTATTTACGGCAGGTGTAATAATTATTGAGGGCTTACGGCTAGCGCAGGTAGTTGCCGGAAGTTATCAATTTATTTGTTTGCCCATCAATATGATTGGCCAAGAAGCAGCTCTAGCGCGGGCGATCTTGGTTAAATAATCACAACTTTTTCAATACCTAAACTTTGTTGTATTTCAGGGATTAAATTTTTAATTCTAGTCGTAGGCTTAACTAATTTTAATTCAGCTATTGGCGCGTCGCCAAAATTTTTAATTAATATCGGTTTGAGTATATGTTCACACCAGCCTACGGGGTGATAAACATGGGCCAATAAGCGTGTTTGATCAGTTAGATAGATTTTCTGGTTTTGATAGTTAATATTCAACTGATATTTTTGGTGGGTAATAGTTAATTCTTGCGTTTGAGTTTGTGGAAAATATTTAAAAAAGCTGCCACCGATCAGCATGAGTATCATACTGGTTAATAAAACTTTTTTAAATTGGGTTTTATTAATAATCAACATGCAAATTATAGTGCCCAAAGCTACTAATCCAAAAAATAGTACTGCTGATTTTGGTAAGCCGATTAAGCTATTTTTGGGGGCCCAGTGCGTTAATTTTAACCAAAAACTGGTCAACTGTTCTAACGCTGTAATAATTAATTGGTCTGGTAAATTTAGCAGTTCACAAACGGTAATTATAATAGTCAGCGCTAAAAAGATTAATAAAAATGGGGTAAAAATTAAATTGCCAATTAGGCCAAGCAGTGCGATGGGGAGTCCCCAAGCAATTAGCAGTGGCGTTGAAACCACTGCTAATACGGCTTGAATAAATACGGCCTGTGAAATTTTTTTAGTTATTTTAGCGATAAATTTAGACATTTATCTAGTTTAAACCTAAACCAGAAACTTGTCTTAAATTATTGCCAAATCAATAAATTCTATTTTGCCGGTGGCGTACAAGAATTATTAGTGCAAGTTAGTGTGCCGCCAATTTGACAACAATCACTTGGAGTATTACAGATGCCTCCCTTAGTTGAGCAACATTGGCCATCTATGCAATTGCTATGTTTGCCGCAACAATTAGCAGTCATCGTGCAGGTTCCGCCGGTTGTTGTGCAGCAGTGGCCCCCTTCGCAGATCTCGCCACCACAGCATAATTGTTGAATGCCAGGTATATTTGAATTATTACAGGTGCCACCACTGGCGATGCAGCATCTGCCCCCGACGCAGTTTTGGAGAGTATTATTTTGGCAACAATCGCCTTCATAAGCACAGGTACTACCATAAAGCGCACAACAGGTGCCGCTAAAGCAACTAGTGCCAGAACAACAAGTTTGACCAGTATTAGCACAACTCTGGTTTAATGAAACACAGCTTGGCCCAACTGGGGTAACTTGAATTGGGCTTGCGCTAGTATTTGCAGGTGTTGCTACAGTTATGTCAACGCTAGCTTGAGAGCCTGCAGGGACAGTTTCTGTTGGTTTTAAATCTTCTGTATTTGGTAAATGTTCAGCCTCTGCTCCTTCTTGTTCAGCAAGTGCAGCTTGAGCATCACGTTGTTTTAATTGACGTTTGCTTTTCACATCTTTTAGTTTAGCTATTTTGGTTGTAGCATTCATAGCAGTGCTTTTCAGAATTCTAGAGCAGCTTACAAAAGAAGTATATTGTGTTGGATCACTAGTCTGTAAATCTTTTAAGAAATTAGTAATATCATCTTTACTGGATCCAGCTGGAATTAGTGATGCTATAAAAGCTTTGCAACCTTTAGAAGTAGTATAACTTGGATTTTCAGTTTCAACTTTTTGTAGGGCACTCTCTAGTTCCATTAAAATAATACAGTGATCATTAATTATTACACCATTAGGCATAGTAGTCATGCAAAAAATCGCATTTTCTAATTTAGCGCCGCAAATATTAGCGCCCATTAGATTGGCATTCATAAGATTAGTTGAAGTAAAATCGACATTTTGTAAATCAGCATATTGTAGTTGGGCTTGCGTTAAATTTGCCCCCATGAGGTTGGCATCACGCAAATCAGCATCCATTAAATTTGTTTCAACTAATTGTGTATAAAAAAGGTTGGCATTACGTAGTGAAGCGCCACGTAAATCAGCTTTATAGAATACCGATTGTGCTAAATTAGTTTTATCTAAAATAGAGTTTTGTAAATCGGTCCGATAAAGCAAGACATGATCTAGCTGAGCGCCGGTAAAATCTGTCATATGAAAAGTGCTGTTAGATAAATTAGAATAAGATAAAACCACATCGCGTAATAGTGCGCGGGTTAAATTAGCCATAGTGAGATTCACTTTAAGCATAATGCTATGACTAAAATCAGCTTCAATGGCTTGTAAATTATATAAGTTAGCAAAAGTGAAATTAGAATTTCTAAATTTAGTATGTTCAGCCTTAGCGCTACTCAGTGAAGCTTGAATAAAGCTGCTTTTAGACATGTTAGCCCAAGCCAATTTGGTTAAACTTAGTTCAGCTTCAGTGAAATCAGATTGTGATAAACGGCTATGGGTTAATTCTACGCCCGCCATATTTTTACGTACATAATTACAGCCGCGGCACTTTAAATCATTGCTCCAAAATGGCCCAACCCAATCCCAAGAGGTATCAACTTCTCTAACTAAACTATTAGCAGGTATCAGTAATACACTGCTTAAAATTAAAAACTGTCTCAAGCTTTTCATAATTTTAATTCCTAACCGGATTGGCCCCCTATTGATTTTGGACTAACCTAAAAAATCTATTAATCAAATATCAAGAATTTTGAAAGCAATAGAATTTATATTTGTATTATAAGGGCTTTGTTTTATTTTTTAGGTTGTAATATGTTTCCCGCTCGTCCCGAGCGTAGTCGAGGGATGTTGCGAGTAAATTGATTTTTTGTGTGAGCTTTATAAGCTTGTTTATTGTATTTATAAATTTATTTTTAGTTTCCGCCCCCTCGACTACGCTCGGGGTAAGCGGGAAAAGTAGTAACTAGGGGAATTCTTCTGTGTCGAATTTAGCTACCAAATTAGCTTTTTTAGCGTATAAAACTTTAAACTTACGAATTTTATCACTACAAGCTACTACGGTAGCCGGTTCGGGGCATCCGACTTCTTGTTTATCAGCTGCTGAAATTGTCGCGGTGCTGTTTTTTGATATCATGCGCTACGATCCAGCAAATTTTAATTATTTAAATAATGACCGCTTTATTTTATCTAAGGGACATGCTGCTCCGCTTTTATACGCTGCTTGGGAACAAGTGGGGGTCTTAACTAAAGCTGATTTATTAACTTTACGACAAATTAATTCTAACTTAGAGGGGCATCCAACAGCTAGATTTAGCAGATTTGAAGCAGCCACTGGCTCACTTGGTCAAGGACTTGGCGTGGGCGTTGGCATGGCTCTAGCTGGTAAATTAGATCAACTAGATTTTCGAACTTATGTTTTATTGGGTGATAGTGAGTGTACTGAAGGTTCAATTTGGGAAGCGGCTGAATTAGCTAGTTATTATAAATTAAATAATTTAATTGCAATTATAGATCTAAATCGCTTAGGCCAAACTGGCACTACAGTCGATGGGCATGATTCAGAAAAGCTAGCTGGTAAATTTCAAGCTTTCGGCTGGTATATAATCACAGTCGATGGTCACGATCTTAGCTTGTTGTTAGATGGTTTTGTACAAGCTCAAAAAATCTTAGATCGACCAGTGGCGATTATTGCTAAAACTTACAAGGGTTATGGGATTGCTGGTGTTGAAGATCAGAATGGTTTTCATGGTAAAGCATTTAGTAGTTTGGAGTTACCAGGAATTATTACGGGACTAGAAACTAAGTTTAAAGAAATTTATGGTGAATTGGTCGACCAACGATGGTTCGATACATCCCTGCAGGACACTCACCACGAACGTACAGGCCTAAGTGTGCCCCATAATCTAGCTCCTGATACGTTCGTGATGAATGATTTAGAGCGCAGCGATAAATTTTATCGAACCATAAACACAAGTACACTCCAAACCTATCAACTAAATACCAAGATTGCGACTCGTCAAGTTTATGGCGATCTTTTAGTTGACCTAGCAACGCAGGTGCCAAATTTAGTTAGCTTAGATGCCGAGGTGAAAAATTCAACTTATGCTGAAAAGCTAGAGCAAGTTGATCCAGCTAAATTTATCCAGTGTTTTATTGCTGAGCAAAATATGATTAGTATGGGGGTCGGTTTAGCAGCACGTCACAAAATACCATTTATTTCGACTTTCGGAGTATTTTTTACACGAGCATTTGATCAGATTCGCATGGCTGCCATTGGTAAATCGCCATTAAGATTAGTGGGATCACACTGCGGTGTTTCAATTGGTGAAGATGGACCATCGCAAATGGCGCTAGAAGATTTAGCGATGTTTAGAACTATTCCCGAGTCGATTATTTTTTACCCGTCTGACGCTGTTAGTTGCTATAAACTTGGTCTATTAATGGCGAATTATAATACTGGAATAAGTTATTTGCGTACTACTAGAGCAGCGACACCGGTAATTTATCCTAGCTCTGAAGAATTTGAAATCGGTGGTGCTAAAATTTTACGCCAGAGTAAACAAGATCAAGTTTGTCTAGTTGCCGCTGGGATTACGTTACATGAAGCGTTGCAAGCTTATGAAATTTTAAAGTTAGCTAATATTTTTGCAACTGTCATAGATTTATATTCGATTAAGCCACTAGATCATGAGTTATTAATTAGTAGCGCGCAGCAAGCAGGTCATAAAATTATCACCATCGAAGATCACTACTTAGCCGGTGGTCTTGGCGAAGCCGTCAACTCTGTGGTAATTAATACTGGGATTAAAACATATAATTTAGCAGTGTTAGATTTGCCTAGATCTGGTAAGCCTGCAGAGTTATTAGCCATATTTAAAATTGACTCACAAGCAATTGTGGCTGCCGTAAAAAATTTTATAAATTAGTTAACTTTCTTCAGGCAGTTTTATTAGCTCTAATATTTGACCTAAAACAGCATAATGTTGATCGATATCTGAATTTACTTCTTGGGCAATGACCTGATCATACATGTGTGCAGTTAAATTGCGTGTCTCAGCTAATAGCGCCAATTGATCAGTTATCAATTCGGGCAAAATCCCTTGTTTAAGGCAAGCTTGGAAAACACTTTTAGGCGAGTTAGCTTCTATGTTATATACGTCAGATAAAACCTGTTTTAAAAACTTCCAGCCAGTTTCATAGGATAATTCGAAATTTTTAACTACGCTGGTCATCAAAGAATCTGTGATATCAGGATCGACCAAGTTAGGATCTTGTGCGATAAATTTAGCATGAGTAGCGATAGCACGTTCCAGCGCATTGTAGGCTTTTTGAAAACTAAATAACTTTTTTTTTAGTCTTTCCATAAGATTCCGTCCTTTTTTATGTTGGTTTTCATGGCATCATCAACTACACGATTAATATCTACTAAATCAATTTTTCTAGTTAAAGGGAGAGCATCTAGCAGATTTACTAAGAACATATACTCATGAATACCTAGTCGTTTGCCAACGTCTATAGCTACATCAATATCCGAAGATGCTCGTTCTTCGCCACGTGCAAATGAGCCAAATAGATAGATTTTAGCATTGGGGTAAAAAGCCGTAATAATTTTAATAATATTGTCTTTGTGTTCAATTTCAGCCATCGGTCACTCTTTAATTTTTTTTATAAAAGTACCTAAACTGTAGCATATTACTAGTTAAGTTGTAGCGCAAATCGAACTTACTTTAGTTTTTTTAAGCTGGCGTCAATACACTTTGCTCTAGTCCTGCAGGTTCCGAGTCGTTTTAAATTATTTTATAAAAATTATGTTTTAAGTTTCTAAATAGCGACAGCTGCTACTGGTATATCTAGATCTACTTGATTTATATCTACGTGAAATTGGGCTTCGATAGCTTGAGATAGAGCAATTTGTTCTTGTTGTTTATGATAGCCATAGGACACAAATTCTAAATGTTCTTTACGTTTATTTAGCCAGTTGTCGAACTTAGCAGTTTTATGCTCGGCACAATTTTGCGTTAAATTATTTAAGATCGGGGCCACCAATTCTGGATTAGGACAATATGGGATTCGTTTAATTTCTGAGAATTTAGCAGTAGTTTTAGCGTGAAAAAAATAGCATGCGATTATACAAACAATTATTTCGATCACCACAAATAAAGCTGCAAATTCCGTCATAAAAGCTAAAAAAAACAGCATGTCTGCATGACAAGTAAGTGCCGTAGTTATCCAAAGTGGCGTAAGTATGCTAGCAAATAGTACAGCTGTGCCCAATGGTGTCCATTGAATGGTTTGCTTAGTCGAAAGTTTTAAAGCTAAGATTGCTGGTAAGATAAATATGGCTAAAAATGGTGCCGCTAGACCAAGCGCAAAGCCCTTTAAGCAAGATTTCCAGCCACTGCGATGATTGTCTAGATAATATTCAGCATCGATTTCAGCAAAGTTAAGTTCATGCTCTAGCAGTAATTTGAACTCTGATAAAGTTAATGTCTCTAAGAGCGTTTGATCAATAGTTAGTACACGATTGTGGATGTCATATTTTAAAAAAGCACGCTGATTGGCTGCAGATTTAAGATAGTTGGTTACATAAATCGCTGGCATTATTAGTTTACGTCGGCAGTATGGTAGTTTACGCCCACAGGTTGGGTTAAATATATCAGCGATGGCATAAAAAAGCGTTGAACAATTTCGCTCAGTGATTGTAGTCTGCTCGATCTTAGATCTAGCACAAAGGTTATTTTTAGCGCGTAATATCTGGAATTCGAGTTTAACTTGTTCCATGGGATTTTTAGTAACTTGCGACTCTTGGTTGTTGATAGGGCTAATAAAAAGTGTAAAAATAGCTAAATTTAGTAAAAAATTTAGGCTGCGATTGGCAGATAGCATCTAAAGACTCCAAATATCAATAATTTAATGGTTTAACTTAAAGTTATCAAAAGTTCTTATTTAAGCAAGTTTCGGGCCACAGATATGCAAAAACACTGAATCTGGTATAGTTATAAACATGTTAAAAGTTCAAAGTAAGCTAAGTCTTGGCTCTAAATTTTTTAATTAGGGGTTGTTTATGGAATTTACAATTAATTTTATAGTCTGGAGTTTTTTGGGACTAATTTTAGTACTCTTAGAGCTTGGACATCCTGGATTATTACTATTTCTATCGATAGCACTAGGTGCTTTTAGTGCGGCAAGTGCGACTTTTATGACACCAGAATTGGGCTACCAGTTAGCGGTTTTTGTCGGAGTAGCGATTATCGGAATTATTTTAACCCGGTGGTATCTGCAAAGTTTAGGCAAATTTTTTAATAAATCACTTGGGCAGACTAATGTTTATGCGTTAGTTGGCAAACTGGGTTTAGTATTAGCTGAAATAAATGATCAGCAGGCTGGTTATGTAAAAATTGATGGCGAAATTTGGTTAGCTAAAGCAGTTGCCGGACAAACTATTATTGTTGGACAAGAGGTGTTGGTAACTGGTACCAAAGGTTGTCACGTGATTGTAAAAGTGTGGGAATAATTGCGGCTTATGGTTCGATGCAACTCACCACGAACGTATTAAAATATAATTTCGCGAAAGAATAATTATGTTAACTGATATGACTATCTTAATTTATATATTAACGGGCTTTGTTGCGTTGTTTACGTTGGTATTTTTAGCAAAATCTTTTTATTTGATTCAACAAGCGCAAGCCATTGTAATTGAACGCTTAGGTTCTTATGATCGTGTGCTCGGGCCCGGTTTGCATTTTGTGATTCCATTTATTGAACGTCCAAGAGTAGCAATTTGGACTTATGTCCGGGCGATTGACGTACGTGGCCATTATCAAAGAATAGCCCAAGCATTTGATAGAATCGATTTGCGTGAATCAGTTTACGATTTCCCCAAGCAAAATGTAATTACCAAAGATAACGTCACTATGGAAATCAGTGCGCTATTATATTATCAAATTACTGATCCTAAAGCGGCAATTTATGAAGTTGCTAATCTACCAGAAGCGATTGAAAAATTAACGCAGACTACGCTTAGAAACGTAATTGGTGCCATGGATTTAGATCAAACACTGGCTTCACGTGATGAGATTAATAGCAGATTACGTTTAATTTTAGACGAAGCTACAGATAAGTGGGGCGTTAAGATTAATCGCGTAGAATTACAAGAAGTTAGTCCGCCAGCTGATATTCGTCATGCGATGGAAAAACAGATGCGTGCTGAGCGCGACCGCAGAGCTGTAATTTTAGAAGCTGAAGGTAAAAAGTTTGCTGAAATTTTAGATGCTGAAGGTCAACGTCAATCTGATATTTTAAGAGCTGAAGGTACAGCGCAAGCTCGTATTATTGCTGCTGATTCAGAAGCTGTAGCTCGAGTTAAATTAGCTGAAGCTGAAGCTGGTGCGATTCAAGCATTACGCGAAGCGTTGCCTAAAGGCGTCGACCCACAAGCTTACTTAATTGCCATGGGCTATATTAAAGTGTTGCCAGAGTTAACCAAATCTGGTGCTGGCAAACTAGTAGTTGTGCCATATGAGGCTAGTGGTCTAATGGGCTCTTTGGCTGGGATAAAAACACTTTTTGAACAAGCTAAAGTTGACTAAAATTTTGCAAACAAAAGCGCTCTCTTAGAAGGAGAGCGCTTTTGTTTTTTATCAACACCAAAATAATCTATTTATTGCTAATAATACTGTTTATAAAAAAGCAGCTTTTGAGTTCGTTTTATCTCAAATCATAGCACCTGCTGCTTCTAACAGTTTTGCGACCGCTGCATGATCATTATTAGTTGCATGCATCAATGCTGTAGCGCCGGTTTTATCTACCATATTTATAGCCAAAGTTCTATGACTAGCAGCGTCTACAAAAATCACTCCAGCACCAGCAGCTATTAACTGCGCTACAACCGCTGCATGACCATTTTTAGCTGCATACATCAATGCTGTCCTTCCCCAATGATCACGCGCATACGCATCAGCACCAGCAGCTATTAACTGCGCTACAACCTTTGCATGACCATTTCCAGCAGCTGTCATCAGAGCTGAACCTAATGAACCGTCTCTCGCATTTACATCAGCACCAGCAGTTATCAATTGCGCTACGATCTCTGTATGACCATTTCTAGCTGCATACATCAATGCCGTCCATCGTATAAAATCCTCTGCATTCACATCAGCACCAGCAGCTATCAACTGCGTTACTAGCTCTTTACGACCATTTTGAGCGGCATTTATCAGTGCTGTAAATCTGGCATACTCTCTATCGGCGACATCAGTAGTATCGACATTAGCGCCAGCTTCTAGAGCCTTCGCAACAGCAATCTCATCACCAATTTTAACCGCCTCCCTAAAAGCCCGGTCGAGATTATTTTGAGCTGTAATAAGTTGCTCTCGCCTAAATGCTTCCTCAGAAATACCTACTTTATCAGCTGCAGCATTTAACCAGCCATGATTAAGCAGCATGAGACTTGCCAGCAAGAAAACTGGGTTTAGCGCTAACTTTAGTCTGGTTTTAGTAACATTTAACATAAAAACTCCATCTTATTAGTTAAAATTTAGTTAAAATATAACCGTTATTGAAAAATCAATTTACTGGCGCAATACTCGATTAAATTGGCTTTATTGACCAGTTAAACTTAAAGTAACAGATTCGCATTAAGCAAAGCAATAGTTTTTTAACAGGACTTATGCATAATTCACCAATAAGCTGATCTGATCGAATAAAGCAGATTCTTGTAATTTAAATTTCAAGGCTTGGACCTTTCGCAAAGCAGCTTCTGCTGAATCTAACTTAAACCGTTTCATAATTAATTGCAGCATGCCATAAGCGTAAAAGACGCATCTGATGTGATTAAGATAGACATT
>CANKEI010000014.1 GCA_947481115.1 bacterium | reverse complement strand
TAATAGTAATGTGGATAACTCGGGGATAACTCTGATATGGATGATCTGATAGGGCGTTTCGAGCCAAAAGGCGATGTGGATAACTTGTGGATAACTTGTGTATAACTCCGGTAGGCCTATTTAGGATAGACTATTGATGGTGTCGCACCCCCTAAGGCATTATCAGATCGAACTATGCCTGTTTTGGGGAAAAAAGTTATCCACCACTTATCCACCACTTATCCACCACTTATCCACAAGTTATCCACCGGTTATTCTAACTGCACTCTCGGACACACTTTTATTATTTAGCTATAATTGCTATCTGTAAATCTAAGCTGTTTTTTAAGATGGATCTTAGGGCCTGCCCGGGCTAGTTTTAGCTCAAAAATTTAAGATTGTGTTGGGTGTGTTAAAAAGAGCTTTTGGGTACCAATGCGATTTATTTAAAAACATAACATGTTTAAAGTTTTCAAACAGTATTGCGATTATGCGGTTGTTGTTTTTTTGTTACCTGTGTGATGGCTAAATTCTGGCTTAATTTGGGCGCCGTGCTGTAACCACCCAAGGGTTTTGAAGGTGCTTTAAGGGTCCCCTGGGTTTTTGTTGCTTTGTGTATTTTTGAAGAATTTTTTGTTGCGCAACCGGACTGATAGCTTGATCTGGTGGCCAGAAAGGGATTTGTGTTTTAAGCGCCCTTCTGGCCACTGATTAGTTTTTAATGGGTTATATTATATCAAAGTATGATATAAATGTGGCCCACTGGTTGTTTTGCGCAAATTCGGTTCTTTGGTATGACGTAAGCATTTTTTGGCGCGGGAAGTAAATCGAGATGCCATTTGCATACGTTAAATTGCTGCCACTGGTGTTTGCTAGCACAGCTGCTTTCACTGTGGCTTGGCCGTCAATTAAGAGTTGGCGTAATTGTTGCTTTAGGTGGTTTTTTTGCAAATCTTGAAATTTAAATCGTTCAAGATTATTTAGTAAATTGCCGTAAAAACTATATAAATCGATATAACTTGGCTCTTCAAAACCAATGTTGCTGCGACAAAGATCAATTGTTGCTTTGACGGTATTGTCACTCTGGTGACGTAGGCACTCGATTAGCATCTTAGCGACATCATTGATATTGCGCTTAATGGGGCCAATCTTAGCTAGTTCGACGGCCGACAGGGTATAGTCCTTGGTGATCTTGCTATAGGTTTCATGATAAACCTGTACAATGTGACGAGCAAAGTCATCACGGGTTAGGTTGTTGCTTTCTAGGGGAGCTAAGATTTTGTCATAGCGCCAGCCGGGTCCAAGTTCAACTTCTTGTGAGGCAATTAAGATGTCCGCATAGCGTTCTGCTAGGTCGCAAATTTCTAGCATTGCCATTAGGCAGGCATCCATGCCTAGGATGGCTAGTTTTTGCCCACCTAAAGCTTTGTTGCAAATAACATCTAGGGCATATTGTAACTTCTGGCTATCTAAATAAGTTTTATAGGTTTCATCGAAGCAGATTCCGCGGGGTGTTTCGGTATCATAGGTGGCGAATGGATAAGCGGTACGATCTAGGTCGAGCATTAAATTATTGGGGTTCAATATAAATAATGCCGATGGATTAAATGTGCGATAGCCGCGATCATCAATGCCGCTGCCATGATTCCAGAGATCTAAGGTGTATTCATCGGCTGGAAAATTTTGCACCACCCAGGTACAAAAATCGATTAAGGTTTTGGGGTTTCCGCTGTCCAATTTTTGCTTATTATCTTTATTTAACAATACAGCTCTGTTTTTTTCAATCAAATAGATTTGGGTTTTTTTATGTATCCCTGGCTCATTTAGGAATACGATAATGTTGCAATTGGGATTAGCTCCTTTAGCTAGCTGCTTAATATTGTTCCAGGCGAAATAGAACAGATCGTTGTCGGCAGCAATGTAGACCATGATCGTGCGTTTGCGGGGTGTGCGGGTGCGTTGTAAATTTTTATAGCAGCCTTCGCCAGCACTGTCATTAATTAGCTGTATGTTGGCATCAGTAAGCACTGGGCTTGTACAATCAGCTTGGGCCAAATGGTAACAGGCTGGAATAATTAATAATATTATGGTTAAAATTTGCTTTTTTATTTTCGTCATCGACTCTCCCTGGTTTATTATGAGTTTGGAGATTATACCGAGGGGATGGTGTTGGGCGCAATACTACGATACTGATTTTGTCTGAACGCTAGTACTAATGCGTATGTGAGTGTGAAACTTAATTGAAAATCTAAGAAAAATATTTGAACCGGGTTGCTTAGTAATGCCCCGATCAAAATTAAATTTAATAAATGGAGTCCGTCGATCTGCAAGTTCAGTAATTTGCATGTCTCATAAGATATTACCATATATAGTGCGCGCAGAAATGATACGCTGGGCCAAGATAACTGGTGATAAACCATAATTAGTAAAATAATTACCGGGCTAGAAAACCTGATCGGGACCTGTAAAGCTAATAATAATAATTTAATTAACAGCGCGATCATGATCATATGTAGCCCAGCGCGGGCTAAAAAATGAGCTAATCCCCAAACCTGAAATTTGTCACGGATTAATTGGGTATTTTGGGAACCACCTGCTTTTTTGTGTCCTAAAAAAATTGTGGCTAATAAACTAAAGCTGGTTGGGGTTAATTTTAGTTTTAGTTTGGATAATAGCTGGTGTTTAATGGTATATATTTTTTGCTGAATTAAACTAAGTACTGAAATTTTAAGGGGATTAAATTTAATGTAGTTTGGGCGCGCTAAAATTTTATAGGTTGAATTTTTAGTTAGTTTTAGTTGGATTGATTCGGCTCGTAGGCTCGAGGTAATTAGAGCGGGGGTTATTAAGCCTGGGGTTTCTAGGTTAGTTAATAAAACTAAATCATGTAATTGTAGTTGATTTGTATTGCTGGCCCAGAGGGTGATAATTTTGGGAGTTGGGCTACTTTGAGTTATATGAGCAATTTGGTGTACTAGAAGTTTAATGGCGCGTTTGTTGGGATTTAAAACTAATGAATCTATATCTATAATTTCGCCCGAAATAGTAATTTTTTGTTGCGCATAATTATGATAGAAGTTTTCTATTTTTTGCGTTTGGTGATAATTATTACTAGCTATGATAAGCATGCCAACCAAAAAACTGACACTATTTGTGGATTTAAAATTTTGCTTAAACAAAAAAACTGTAAACATTGAGAGTGTACACAGGGCTATGTTTGGTGTCAAAACTGGTATCCAAGCACCAACTATAGCACCAAATACAGCATAACATGACCATGGCAGTCTAATTTGCTGCATGATGTTTTTTATCCGAAATAGTGTTAAATAGCTGGAAACAGTTGCGATCATAAGTTTAATTTAACAGATTTCTGGGTTTTTGTTTTGCTAAATAGATTTTTTGTTATGCTGGTACAAATATTTATAATTTTTTGGTGCCCAGCTGCGTAAACATTAATTTTAACTTACAGGCTAATTGGTGAATCATGTGCAGATCTAAAAAAAATACGATCTTATTAATTTTATTTTTACTAATTATGGTCTTTAGTGCTGGCTTAACCGCTGAAAGTGACCCACTTGTAGTTAAACATGTCTTAAAAAATGGTCTAACGGTACTGGTTAAGCCTAATCATTTGATACCTGAGGTAGCCATACGCCTTTTTTATCACGTTGGTTCTAAGGATGAAGAAAGTGGCGAGCTTGGGATCGCGCATTTAATTGAGCATATGATTTTTAAGGGCACACAGTGTCTATCTGAGACTGATATTTCTAGTATCACTAGTAAATTGTCGGGTTACTGTAATGCGCACACTTCGCATGACTATACTTGCTATGAGTTTAACTTTCCAACACAACATTGGTCCGAAGCATTATCTATTTTAGCTGACTGCATGTGTAATTGCACCTTTAAGCAAGAAATGTTGAATTCTGAATTAAAGGCTGTGATTCAAGAGCTTAAGATGCGGCGCGATAATTATCCACTAGTGTTACATGAAAATATGATGTGTACCATTTTTAATGGGCATCCATATGCGCACCCCATCATTGGTTATAAACATGATCTATGGGGCTTGAGTAATCAAACTCTAATTAATTTTTATAAGAAACATTACGTGCCTAATAATGCTACTTTGGTGATAGTGGGCGACGTAGAGCCAGAAATGGTCTTTGGATTAGCTGAAAAATATTTTGGGCAGATTCCAGCCAGCTCGAACTATCAAAAGAAAAATTTTTATGTGCCACAAGATTTAATGCGTAAATCAATTGAGATTTATCGCGATACTAAGCACCCATATATTGCGCTAGCTTATAAATTACCAGGTTGTGCAAAGCGGTCTAAATATTTGGCGGAACTGATGGGCGATATTTTAAGTGCATCGATTTTATCACGCAAATTAAAAGACGAATTACAACTAGTTACTTCGATCTCGGCAGGAGTTATGGATCAATTTGACGGTAGCCTGTTTATGATCAGTTATGTGCCTAAAGATTTTAATAATCCAGATGTTATAAATAAAATTAATCGATTAGTGCAAGTTGAAATAGATCATATTGTTGAGCATGGGATGCCAGAAAAAGAGCTGTGTAAAGCAATTAAGAGTTTATGCTTAACTCAATGTTATTATTTAGCTGATAATTATAAGCAAGCCCTTGAGATTGGGTTAAACTATCTATTATTTGGTGATGAAAACTATCTTTATACTTATCTTGATCAAATTGACCAAGTCACAGTTGCACAATTACAAGAATTTAGTGGTGAATATTTAGTGAATTCTCGACAATATCAAGGCAAAATATTGCCATTAGATCAAGCTGATCGAAAACAGTGGTTGAAATTACAAGAACTTTCTGATTGTGAAGATCAACGTATCTTGGAAGGAAAAATTCGCGAAAGTGCTGTTGAGCCAGGTGCGGCGGTACATCAAGTGCAAATTCAAATGCACCCAGGGTTTAATTTTCCCATAAGTCAAAAAATAGTCTTAGCGAATGGTTTAGAGGTTTTATATTATCATAATCCTAGCTCATCTAAAAAAACTGCCAAAATAGATCTGATTTTGAATTTAAAAGCTGACCACTATCATGATCCAATTAATCAGCAAGGTTTATGCAATTTTGTCATGGATATGTTGCCCGAGGGTACTGAGCATTATACTAAATATGAATTAAATGATTTGTTGGGTATGCATGGCATGAGTTTAAGTTGTGAAACTGGTCAAATATCTATGAGCCTACTAAGTGATAACTTAAAATTGGCGGCGAATATTTTATGTGATCTTTTAAGTAATAGTAGTTTTGAAACAAAAGCGGTTGAAGCTGTTCGAGCGCGCATCTTAACAGACATTAAACACTTTTGGGATAACCCTAAAAGTATTGCCAATTACTTAGCTAATCAGGCGATTTACCCAGCAGGTCATCCATATCGTTATTTAAAACTGGGCACAGAGGAGTCAGTTTCGAGTATTACACGGACTGATTTAATTAATTTTTATCATAGTTTAATCTCACCCAGTGGCGCTCGTTTAGCGCTAGTTGGAGATCTGAATTATACCGAACTAATCGATGTGTGTGACCAGATTTTAGCTAAATGGTCGGGTAAGCTGGTCCCAGACATACAATATTCAGTCTTAGTAAAATTTATACCTACCGAAGTTAATTATCCCATTAATCGCGACCAGGTGATGCTAGTTTTTGCGGGACCATCAATTTCTAGGTTGGATCAAGACTGGTTAAATATGCAACTTTTCAATGAAATATTATCTAATGGGCTAGATTCTAAATTATTTAAATTACGTGATGCAAGCGGCCTATTTTATACCATCAATGGCAATTTGACTGTTGGCGCAGATCATCAACCTGGAATTTGTCGAATAGCAACACTGGTTTCACGTGATCGTCTAACTGAAGCTGAATTTAAGATTAAACAGGCGATTGATAGCGCTGCTTTAGATATTACGGATGATGAGTTATCGCGCGCCAAACAGATGCTACTGAATAACTGCTGCCAGTATTTTAAGACCAATCAGTCAATCGCAAGAACTTTTCTATTTTTACGTAAATTTGATTTACCAGATAATTATTTTGAACTCAGGTCGCAAGCTGTGGTAAAATTAACCAAACAAGATTTACAACAAGCTGCTAATAGAGTGTTAAATTCTAACAAAATGACTACGATTAGAGTTGGTCGAGTTTAGATCATAAAATTGCCAAAAATTAAAATTTTATAATTAAAATATCTAGGGACAAAATTAATATGCAAAAAGTCTTTAAACATGTATTAAGTAATGGCCTAACCGTATTGGTGCGCCCAAATCATGTAATTCCCAAAGTTTCCATTCAAATGTGGTATGGCGTAGGCTCTAAAGATGAGCAGACTGGTGAAAAGGGGTTAGCGCATTTATTAGAACATATGATCTTTAAAGGTACAGAAAAACTTTCCGAGAGCGATATTAACGAGATTTCTAGTAAATTATCTGGTTATTGTAATGCTTTTACATCGTATGATTACACGGGTTATATCTTTGATTTTCCAACTCAGCATTGGACGGCAGCTTTACCCATCCTAGCTGACTGTATGACTAATTGTACCTTTAAGTCCGATATGTTAGCTTCCGAGATGAAAGCTGTCATCCAAGAACTTAAAATGTACTGTGATAATTACACTGCAACACTAGCTGAAAAAATGTGTAGCATGATTTTTGGTGGGCACCCCTATGAAAACCCCATCATCGGCTATAAACATGACCTGTGGAGTATTGATCGCGAAGCATTATTGCGTTTTTATAAAAAACATTATGTGCCCAATAATGCCACACTCGTAATTGTGGGCGATGTAGATCCAGAGCAGGTATTTGCTTTAGTTGAACAATATTTTGGACAAATTAAACCTAATTTAAATTATAAAAAAACCGAACATTACCTCCCACAAGATTTATCTCGTAAAACCATTGAATTATATCGTGATGTTAAACAGCCCATGGTATTTTTGGCATATCAGATACCAGGATCGGTAGCACAACAAGATTATTTAATTGACGTGGTGTCACGCATAATTGGTTATGGTGACAGTTCACGCTTAGTACGCAAACTATTGGATGAACTAGAATTGGTGACCGATATTGGTGCCGGTACAGAAGATTTGTTTGATGCTGGTTTGCTATTTATTTCTTACCAGCCCAAAGAAATTAGTGACATCGATAAAATTAATCAGATTATCCAAGCCGAACTTGATCAAATTGCGCGTGATGGTGTCACTGAAGCAGAGCTACAGCGCGCCGTTAAACGCATTGAAGCTGATTACTATAGCATGTTAGAGAAAAATCAGAAACAAGCTGAAGTGATTGGACGGACTTATTTAGTCACAGGCGATGAAAACTATATTTTTAAATATCTAGATAGTTGTGATATGCAAAATTTAGCTGTGCTAGTTAAGCAATTTGTCAGTGATTATTTGATTTCAGCACGTCGGCATCAGGGTAAAGTGTTACCAGTTGCTGAGCAAGACCAGTTACAGTTAGTAAAATTACAAGAATTATCTGACATTGAAGATCAACGAGTGTTATCTGGGCGTGTCCGTGAAACAGTGGTTGAAAAAGGCGTAGCTGTGCATGGCATAGACACGCAAGATTATATAAATTTCAAATTTCCTAAACCTGAAATTATTAAATTAAACAATGGGTTAGAGGTGCTATATTATCACAACCCAAATACACCTAAAATCGAATTAGTTCTAGAATTTAAAGCTGACTATCGCTACGATGCAGCTGATCAAGCTGGAGCCAGTATATTTGTATCACAAGTGTTAACGGAAAGTACTGAGAAATATAGCAAGCAAGAATTGGACGATTTAATTGAACAACATGGCATGACCCTACGTTCAGACTCTGGCTTAGTCTCAATGAGTTTGTTGAGTGGTGATTTACAGCAGGCTCTAGAAATATTAATGGAAATTTGTTGTCATGCACAATTTGATCTAGGTGCAATTGAAAAAATTAGGGCGCAAATTTTAGCTGAAATTGATAATTATTGGGACACGCCAACTACTTTTGTAGATCAGTTGATCCGTGAAGCAATTTATAAAGATCACCCGTATAGCAAGCCAGTTTTTGGTACAGCTGAGTCGGTCGCTAAATTAACACGTGCACAACTATGGAATTTTTATCAGAAATTTATTACTCCCCAAAATAGCTGGCTCGCTGTGGTGGGTGATTTGAGCTGTGACAATTTGATCGCAGCATTAAATAGTACGCTAAGTAAATGGCAGGGCCCAGCTGTACCAGATTTAGATTATCCAGCGATTCCAGAAGTTCAGCCGGTAGTGATTAGATATCCGATCAATCGTGATCAAGTTGTATTAGCATTTGCTGGTAAATCTGTCTCTAGACTCGATCCAGATTATGATAAATTGTTACTATTTGATCAAATTTTTGGTGGTGGCGTTTTAGGCTCAATGAGTTCTAGATTATTTGAATTACGCGAACAAACAGGTTTATTTTATACAATTTCTGGGTCATTAGTAAAACGAGCACGCTTGCAACCAGGGCTTTGTGCAGTTTCTACGATTGTATCGTTAGATCGACTAGCTGAAGCAGAACTGGCGATCAAAAATACGATCGATACGGCTGCGTTACAGATTTCTGGCAGTGAATATCGGATGGCGCAAGATAATTTAGCTAACTCGCTCTGCAGTTTGTTTGAAACTAATCGTCAAATGTGTAGCGCCTTTTTATTTTTATGGGAATACGATTTTAAGCCTGATTATTTTGATCAGCGCACAGCTAAATTGGCTAAAATTAGTAAATCTGAGATTCAGCAAGCCGTGCAAAAAATACTAGATACACGCAAAATGATCACGATTAAAGTTGGCAGAGTTTAGTCGCCATATGGTTCGATATACCTAGCATATTCATGAGATATGCTAGGTACTCACCACAAACGTAATAATATTAATTTACGGTAATTTTATCACTAGAAACTTGCACAGTTAGTTTTTTATGATCTGGGTGCTTTAAAATAGCCTGTGATAATGGGACAATAATATATTGTTGAATAGCTCGTTTTAGAGGTCTGGCGCCAAACTCTTGTGAAAAACCCAACTCTGCGATTTTAGTGATCACAGTTGGTGCAATTTCGAGTTCGAAGCCCTGAGTTAATAAACATTCTTTTAACTCTATCAGCTGCAACTGGGTAATTTTTTGTACGTCAGGTTCAGACAGTCGCTTAAAGTAAACTATGGCGTCGATGCGATTTAAAAACTCAGGTTTAAAAGTTTTATATAATAAATTATTAATTTGCGATTCAACTTGCGAGTCTAAATTTTTAGCCTCCAAGATAAGTTGTGCACCAATGTTAGAAGTCATGATAATAATACAGTTTTTAAATGAAACCTGACGACCTTGCCCATCGGTTAGATGGCCTTCATCTAAAATTTGCAAAAAGATATTAAATACGTCTGGATGTGCTTTTTCGACTTCATCAAATAAAATTACGCTATAGGGATGTTTACGAACTTGCTCAGTTAATTGGCCACCTTCTTCATAACCAACATAGCCTGGTGGTGCACCAATTAGGCGCGCTACAGCATGTTTTTCTAAATATTCTGACATGTCGATTCTAATTAATCTATGTGGATCATTAAATAAGAAATCAGCTAAAGTTTTAACCACTTCAGTTTTACCAACACCTGTAGGTCCTAAGAATAAAAAAGAACCGATGGGGCGATTAGGGTCAGTTAGGCCTGCACGGTGAGTTTGAATCGCTTGCGTAATTCTATCGATCGCTTCATCTTGGCCAACCACCTGTTGCTTCATTGTATGAGCCATATTTAATAATTTCTCGGTCTCACTTTGTTGCAATTTATCTACTGGGATATGGGTCCAACGCGCTAATACTTGGGCAATGTCATGTTCATCAACCACTTGCTTAACCATCTTACTGTCGAGTGCTTTTAATTTATCTTGCTCGGCCTGAAACTCCTGCTCTAACTTCACCAATTTGCCATATTTAATTTCTGAAGCTTTCGCGAAATTTCCTTCGCGTTCAGCCAATTGATAAGCATAGTTAGCTTGGTCAATTTGGGCTTTAATTTGGCGCATTTTTTCTACTGGTGCTCGTTCAGCTTGCCATTTATTATAAACGATCCGGTGTTGCGCTTTTAATTCAGTTAACTCTTTTTCTAAAACTTCTAAGCGAGCACGAGCTTGCGGGTCATCTTTTTCTTTAGATAATGCAACTTTTTCGATTTCTAATTGTTTAATCCGGCGCTCTAGTCGATCAATTTCTTCTGGTTTAGAATCGATGGCCATTTTAACCATCGCCGCTGCTTCGTCCACCAAATCAATCGCTTTATCTGGTAAAAATCGATCGGGAATATGTTTGGCAGATAAATTTACCGCTTTAACCAAGGCTTCATCTTTAATTCTAATGCCATGGTGCAACTCATAGCGTTCTTTTAGGCCGCGCATAATTGAAATCGCATCTTCAATAGATGGTTCTTCAACTAGGACTTTTTGAAAACGTCGTTCTAGGGCGGCATCTTTTTCAATATATTTCTTATACTCTTTAATAGTTGTGGCGCCAATGCAGTGTAAAACTCCGCGCGCTAAAGCTGGTTTTAATAAATTAGAGGCGTCCATGCCGCCACCACTAGCTCCAGTGCCAACCAACATATGCAGCTCATCGATAAATAAAATAATTGGTGTAGATGAAACTTCAATTTCTTTTAGAATCTCTTTCAAGCGCTCTTCAAACTCACCCTGATATTTAGTGCCCGCGATCAGTTGTCCTAAATCTAAACTTAAAATAGTACTATTTTGTAAAGTTTCCGGAATGTCATGATTGATTATACGTTGGGCTATGCCCTCTACGATGGCGGTCTTGCCAACACCAGGTTCGCCAATTAAGACGGGATTATTTTTAGAGCGCCTAGATAAAATCTGGATTACTCGCCTAATCTCTTCATCACGACCAATTACAGGATCTAATTTACCTTCCAGCGCTAATTTAGTCAGATTTTGGGTATATTTTTCAAGCATCTTAGGTTGGGTTTCGGGATTATTAGGCGGCATGGCACGCTCAATCTTTTTTTTAAGGTTTACTGATCACCAGAAAAATTTTATATATGTTTAATTATAGACAATTTTTTTTTAGAGTTGGAATAGTTTTGATGATTGGTTGTTAAGTGAAGCATGAAATTAAGTTATTTGGTTGTTGGCATGTGGTAATATTTTTAGCTGGCCTGATTTTAAGTACGATACTGTTTTATATTAATCTAAATTTAAATTTTGGTTTAAACAGTTTGAAATTACGTAGCCAAGAATTAATCACACAGTTTGGAATATATCAAAAAGTTTTGGCTGACAAAGCCAACTTAGAGCTTGTAATTAACGGCGCACAGCATGATTTGCAGCCATATTTAGCACAACAAGCCTCTAAGTTAAATTCTAAGCAACGCTTAACCGAAGCACTTTACTTAACACAATTAGTTGAATTAGCCCAACAGGTTGGTCTGGTTGTTTTAAATTGTGATCCGGTCACTCATCTACTAAATTTGACTGGTAATTTTCAACAATTAATTGCTTGGCTGCAACAATTACAATCTTTAGATTCAGAGTATTTTTGCAAACAATTACTAATTAATAAAACGCAAAGGTCGTTGCATATAGATTATATGTATGATATGCATACTCTAGCGGGGTTAGCATGATTAGAGAAATAGTTATCAGTTGCCTGATATTTAATTTTGGTGACAATAACTGCTTCGCAAGGCGCGATCCATTTACAGCTAGCACCAGCAAAAAAATAGTGCCGGCGATTAAAATTAAGTTAATAAGTGTAGTTTTGCCACAAACCGAAGATTGCTGCAGTGTAATTGTGTTACAAGTTGCGGATCAAAAACAACTGTTTTTGGTTAGCGAAGAGGTGCGAATCGGCAACTTAGTTACCAATTGGCGGGTGTCACAAATTACAGCTGAAAGAATTGTGCTAACTAGCATAGATAATCCATTGGTGTTTAAGGAGCTGTTAGTAGCAGACCTATTAGTATAAAATTGGATAAAAGGGAGAAGCGGTGTTGCTTAGACGAAACTTTTTGTGGTTAGCTGCTTTGTTGGCTGCGAATCAGTCCCAAATTTTAACCACTACGGCGGTACAGTCTAGTGAATTGTTGTCGATGGAAGCTCATCCAGACACTAAAGCATTGATTGCGCAAATTCAAGCGGATCAATCACAACGTGATCAGTTGCAAAAATATAAAGTTAATCGCGCAGCGCGTTTAACTAACGATGAAGACAGCGTCTCAACGCAACCTAATCATAATGGGTTACATGATATTGATGATGATGCAGACCATTTAAATACTGATATATTACATTTAGCGGAGCGTAAGTTGCGCGATATTTATAAAGATCCTGCTTTGCAAAAAGGCAAAGTTTCGCTTAATTCTAGTCCGGCCGATGTTCAAACTGTTTTAGATTCAATTGGTAAAAGTGCGGGGGTAGATTTTATAGTTGATGGGGCTAAAGGGCAAGTTGGTCGCTTGGCTTTAAAAAATTGCACCCCCGGTAATGCTTTAGAATTTGTTTGCGAACATAGCAATCCTAAATTAGCCATTATTAAAGGTGACGATGGTAGTTTTCGGGTGATGCCGCGGACTGAAGCCGAAAAATATTTAGAAACTATGGCCGGTTTAGACAAAATTGCTTTTGAGCCAATTAAAGTTACCTTTGCAGATTTTAGTCAAACTTTTATGAAAAATTGCGAAGAAGCCTGGGGTAAAATTTCTAATCAACAAACTCATACCAAGGGGCACATTTATTTTGATGCTGATCGACGCAAAATTATGGTGCGCGGCAGCCTGCGGGAAGTTTTAGAATTTAAGCAATTTTTGGGTGGTCTAGATAAGCCTATTCAGCAGATTCGCATTGATGCAATTTTAGTATTTACCACCAAAAGTTATAATTTCCAATGGGGAATTAACTGGTCAGGTGTTTATAATCGCCAAAATAGTATCATAGCAAAAAATAAACCGTTTGGATTTTATGGCCTAGGTGCATCGTTAGGTGAAACGCCTACTCCAACGCAAGGTGCAGATTCAACTAATCCAGCATTACTAGTTAACCCTAATAATTTTGCGATTAACTTGTTTAATTCGGTATTTACCCAACAAACTCAGGGGCAATCTGGTGAAACATTTTTCCAGTTACCATTAGTGTTTGGAGGTCCAAATATTAATCAGCGCCGCTTAAATTTAGTGATTAATGCTGCTGAAGACCAAAATAAAGTTAAAATTGTATCACGCCCATCGATCTTAACTAATAATAACGCCCAAGCTGTGATTTATATTGGGCAGCAGTTGCCTATGCAGACAACCACCGTTGATAACTCTGGTGATACGCCAACTAGAACTACAACAATCAAATATCAGCCGGTTGGGATAACCTTAAAAGTTACGCCAACGGTTGGTAATGATCGTAAAAGTATCGCTTTAAATATTGAGTTAGAGCAAACTGATGTGACTAGTGGGACCACTGAGGCTAACAATCAAGGGATCATGCAAAATCCACCAGTAGTTAGTATTATTAGCGTAAAAAATAATGTTAATCTTAAAAATGGCCAAACCACTGTGATTGGCGGCTTAACCAAAAACTATGATAATAAAGCTAATAATCGCATTCCAATTTTATATAAACTGCCATTGATTGGAAAATTGTTTACCGCTATGCAAGAGCAGACTACCGAGCTGGAGCAATTTATCTTTATTACCCCAACGATTGTTGAGAATTCACCGATTTAATTAAGAAATAATCCCTCCAACTTAGAACAAGCTGAAGGGATAGGGGGTGAACAGCGCCGGAGCGCCGTTCATTTAGGGACGTTCTTAAAAATAATAGCACTAACTTCAGGGCCAAATCCTAACAACTGAAAATTTACCTGTCAAGCTCGATATGAAAAGATTTATCACGATATTTTTAATATATATTACCTGTTTAATGGGATGTGGCCCTAAACGACGTACTAATCTGCGTCGACAGGGATTAAAAACTACTGCAAATTTAAAATCACAAATTAAGCGGGATCCAACAATTCAGAAATTTAGATTGGACTTATTGGGGGTTGAATGTAAATTTTGTGCACGGGCTGCAGTAGAACTATTAGAGCAAGTACCAGGTGTTATTTTAGCAGAATATATCTGTGATAATTCTAAAAACTTTAACCAAAATTTAACTAAGCAGGCTCGAAGTTTAGCTAAGCAAGATATTTCAGAGCAGTTTGGCCCTGGTGAGATTAGTAGTATGTTAGACATAGCTTATAGTGCTGCACAAACTGGTAAAAAATCAGCTAGTAGTAATAGTGCACATAAACATGATCAAGTTAATCAATTAAATAAATCTGGTGTAAATAATTTCCCTGGGTTTGTAAATTTATATTACAAACCCAGGGAAGACTCGCAATTATCTAGTGCGCGAATTAAGCAGATGCTTAATTCAGATGGTTTCGAGTTAGAATTTATGCAGCTTAGTTAATTTTAACTTAGCAATAAAAATATGTTTGACCTATGTCACTACCAAAAGTTGTATATGTAGTTGCATCTGGAGCTACACTAGATTTTTTTGCAATAATATCAGGCGTGACGGTTTTAAGCTTAGCAGTAACTGTCGCAGGTGATAAAATTATAGCTGGTTGAGGTGCTACTTTTGCAACAGCTGGTACAGTGGGAACACTGGCGCTAGTTAATTCTTCTCTGTCTAGTGCTGGGTCGCCGACGCTAGTATATTCTACTGGTACTGGGCTAGCATCATCAGAGCTAAAACTGCTAGATCTTGATTTAGCGCTGGGCGATTTTAAATCAACTGAACCCCCACCCACAGAACAACCAGTAGTGCTATCACACTTATAGCTATCTGTATCGCCATCGGTGTCGCTATAGCTAGCTTCATATTCTTTATCCCATAGTTTTGCCATTGCAGCTAGTTGTGCGCGAACCTTTGGATCAGTGCTGCTATGGTTAATTATAAAATCAATAATTTCAATAGGGCAGTAATTTGCTACCGCAATTTGCAGCGCGTATATACGATCGGTAGTACTATCGTGCGACAAAGCATATTTAACAACACTTAGCTGATTACTTGTGATAGCTTGCTCTAGAAAAGTTTGATCTAGGGCTGAAAAATCTTCGTAGACATATGCAGTAGTGATAATTGGTAGACGATTAAACTCAGTTAAATGTTTCCAGAGACGACAAAGTTTTTCGATTTCTTTGTGTTGACTATGTATATGAGCAAGTCTTGCAGTTGCGCAACCAGATTCATCTGGGTTTTTAGTTGCAATTAGTTCTGCTACAGTTAACTCACGAGTAGTAATTTGTCGCGCTAGTGTCTCAATTAATTTTAAAAAATCAGCTTTGGTGATTCCAATAAATGTAAAATTTGAACCTAGTATTTCAAGCATTTCGCGGGTCGATGGATTAGCTTTAATTAAATATTTTTCTAATAAATCTAATTTACCTAACTCCAACAATTCTTGTGTTGGAAAACTAAATCCCCAATAGAATTCTTGTGATTGGCGCTGTAAATTGCATTCAGAGATAGAAATTAAAAGATCAATTCTTGTGGCTAGATTTTCAATCTCAGCGGATCTTGCAGCTGCACTTAAATCTAATGTTTCAGCTGTACTAGCGCAATAATAGCGTAATTTACCAATAGTTACTTGTAATTGGCCCGCCACTGTTTCTGGTTTGGATTGGTCAAATGGTACAATTGCAGTTTGTGCGACTATTTTATCTACACAATTAACAATCGAGCCTGATAGTAATATCAGGGTAGTTAATAAAGTGATTTGAAGTTTCTGATTTAAAATTAACATTTTGGTACCTCCACCATGATTTATTAAACTTAGCTTTTACCTGTCAACTACTCTCGCTAGTATTTTAATTACTCTTAACTTAACAGGTATCACAAGTGATGTAAAAAGCCCCCCTAGGATTGAAATGCCTTAGGGGGGCTTTACTGAATAAAATCTCGATAATTTAATGCTTTTCAGTTTGGTTAGCTAGTTCATTACGCTTGATTTTAATAAACTCAGCGACTAATTTTTTACCAAAAATTTCTAAGTTAAAATTACTGCGCTCAAAGTTAGTCAAAGCTTCGTCCAGGGTCCTAGGCAAAGATTGGATATTCAGGGCTTTGATTTCAGAGCTATTTAACTTGTACAGGTTAACTTTAATAGCTGGGGGATACTCAGTATGCTCATCCGTTAAACCTTGCAACCCGGTTGCTCCTAGGGCGGCTAGAGCTAGGTATGGATTGCATGAAGCATCGGGACAACGTAATTCAGCTCGAATAGCATCAGCTTGCTGACAGTTAACTAGTGGAATGCGGACTAAAGCGCTGCGATTTTTGACGCCCCAACAAATAAAAATTGGTGCTTCAAAATCTGGCACTAAGCGTTCGTAAGAGTTGCAGGTAGGATTGAATAATACGCTTACATCAGACATATAATCTAAATTTCCGGTGATAAATTTACGCGCTACGTCTGATAAAAAGTTAACGCGTTCAGCATCATAAAATAGATATTCTTGGGTTTCGGTGTTTTGCAAACTATAGTGCAAATGCATACCACTGCCATTAACTTTAGCAAATGGTTTAGGCGCAAACACAGCCACCAGGTTATATTTTTGAGCAACTGATTGAATAATATATTTAGTTAAAACAATATTATCAGCCGTCTTGAGTGCTTCGGCATAATGCAACACTACTTCGTATTGACCGGGCCCCACTTCATGGTGAATTTTTTCTACGTTAATACCGGTATCAATCAAGGTTGTTAAAATCTCTTGCTTGAAATTTTCAATTTCAATGTTGGTGCTACAGCTAATATAATTATCTTGGTCAAATGGTGTATAGTCATCGGCGTTAACTAGATAAAACTCTAATTCTGCGCCGACATTTAATTGTAATTTTTGTGATGCTAATTTACATGTAACTTGTTTTAAAATATAACGTGGATCACATTCATGCACTTCGGTTTCTGATAGCCCGATATCACAAATTACTATGGCTGTACGCTCAGTTCGTAAATTTTTTGGCATAAGCATAACAGACCGCTTATCTGGTGCTAAATGCATATCGCTATCAGTGATAGCAGTGCAGCCGGCCACCGAAGAGCCATCAAATTTTAGACCATTTTTAAAAGCAGCGTTAATTTGTGCCGCCGGCACAGTAATTGATCGTAAGTTGCCATTTAAGTCAGTAAAAGCAAATTCAGCAAAGCTGACATCAACTAAAGATCGCAGAGCTTTATGAGGTGCTAAAATTTCGGTATCGCAATTGCTGGTCGTGCAAGATTCGCTGGCGGTACAACTGCTATACCGGGTAGCAATTTGATGGCAATCGTTATTTGAGTGTGTAAGTAATAATAGTGCCATTGCTAGCATGGTGGTACAATTTGGCTTCATATAGGACTCCCTTTAGGACTGTATTGATAAATGTAAGACAATCTTAATGTTTTATGAGAATCTGCTAGTTTTGTAAACCCCAAAAGCCTAATCCCTTGTTTTTTGGTAGACCGAGTTGGTATCATTAGAATATAGTTTAAATTTAGGTTATATTTTCAGGTTTATCTGTGGGGTGAATAAAGATGAGATTTTCTATCAATAATTCTAAAATATTTGGGTATGGCTGTGTTTTTGCCATAATGTTAGCTACTAGTGATTCTTTGAGTACCCAAGACAGTGAAGGCTTTGTAGCTCAATCTAAAGGTTTTTGGGCGCAGGGAGTAGAGCTAGTTAGGGGTTATTCTCCTGTAGGTGACCATTTAATAGCAGGCACTCCAGGTTCATTAGATGATGCTAGTTCTACAAGCAGCTCATCATCATCTCAATCTGTGATTGATGATGTAGTTAGAGATATAGTCCAGGACCTAATCGTTAAATTAAGCAGTTCTCTTAGTGCTAAATTAGCAAATTTTGTTGAGCATGATGCTATTTTTAATACCCTTGATGAAGCGATTTTGATCGATCCAGCTAGTTTTTGCCAATATATTGCAGCGTTACTACTGGCTAACCCTGGTATGTTGGATAAAGAGATTGGCCAAATTATTTTTAAAAATTTGGGTGGTGAAGCTGTTTTTGCTAAAAAAATATCAAATGAAGTTAATAAATTTAAAAATGGTACTTTATTGACTAAAATAGCCGGGTTAATTGGCAGAGCAATTCCAGCAGATTATGAAGACCGAGTTGATGAACTGTATCTTACATTTTTAGATTTACCGGTACTATTACAACGCTTAATTCTAGTGCATATTTACTATGGTTATGCAGAAGATGAGGTTAATAAAATTCTTAAATCTTCAGACTTACTGGGTTATATCTCTAGTATGCATATTAAGCGATTGAGAATAGCGCAAGACACATTAGCGGTGCAAAATGTCCTAACCGATATTTTCTTGATAGTACTAGCTGCCGAAAGTATTGCTGACTAAATTTAGTCATTTAGATTAAGTCAGAGCTTTTAGGATCGTTAGCACATAGTTTGTCATAGCGCCTGCCAGCTATTAATTGCCTGATCATGGGCATGAATTATTCCAGTAGCCAAATCAAAGTACCAGGCATGTAGCGATAGATTATGATTAACAATATGTCTTTGGATCCATGGAAAACTAGCCAGATTTTTTAAAGAGTTTGCAAGTGATAGCTGCTCGCACAAAATAATTTTTTCTTCTAAAGTAGCCTGACTATTTTCAGCCATGACTTTATCATAAGCTGGTTTAGCCAAATCCATCCATTTAGCTACAAAACTATAATTTTTTTTGTCTAATACTTGGTTGGTATTTTCGATTAAACTTTGAATTCCGCCACACTGTGTATGTCCCAAAATAATAATATGTTTAATATCTAAAAAACAGGTGCCAAATTCTAACGCTGCACTGGTGCCATGATAAGTGTCATTATCTTCATACGGTGGAATTAAATTGGCGATATTTCTTACTACAAATAATTCACCTAGTTGGCAATTAAAAATCATGGCTGGGTCAATGCGTGAGTCAGAGCAAGTAATAATCATAATCTTGGGTTTCTGACCAAACTCTACTAGCCCATTAAAGATGTTGTTATTGGAATCAAAAAATTTAATTTTAAACTGATGGTTACCAGTAATTAATTTTTTAATATCTTGATCAAAGGTCATATAGCTTATCCAAGCGTAAGTTATGTTAGTAATTTAAATATTTTACAGTTTAGGTTTTTGCAGCCGTTAATTAAAATAATCAAATAGCGTGCTAGTAAATTATAATATAATAGCTTTTTAGAAAATAGTTTGCTTAGAAAATTAAAAGCTAGTTGAACTAGGCCAAGTAATCTGCTAAACGAGTTATTGCTTGGCAATCAACAAATGACATGTTAGAAGTAACAAGTTAAATTCGCACAGCTGAATTTGCATGATCTAATCGTGTAAATTGCTAAGTCCTTGAGTTTTGATGAAGCACTTATCTAGTTTATTTTTATTGTTGCTGGCACTAAATTTTATTGCGCCAACACAAGAATTGCAGGCGTATAATTATACTCAACAAGATTGTAATCTAGCACAACAAGTAAACGATCTTGTTTTTGAGCAAGAAAATCCAAATTATAATTATCCAAAAGTTACAGTTACTACTGGTCAATCTAAATTACGTGTTCCATGTATTATGGCTGGCAAAGATAATTCGTCAGCAACAGCGCAGAACAATAATTTTGTACCAGTGCCAGATTTTACAACTGGCACAGTGCAAGATTTCGAGGCATATTTTGAAAAAGCTGAACTTGCAGAAGCAGCGGTTTTAAATTGGTATCCAGCTTACATGAGCGACAATTTTATTACGGCCATTAAAAAGTTTTCTGATTACAATCAAAAATTAAACTATTTAAAATTTAAATTTGGTGATCGCGGTAAATTTTCGCAATCTTTTCATTGTACCTTTGGTTCACAACCCGAGGGCTTTGTAGATCGTATTAATCAATT
>CANKEI010000013.1 GCA_947481115.1 bacterium | reverse complement strand
GTTGTACTCGAAGTGAATATGGTAGCGGTGATAATAACGTTATATGTGCTTGGGGTGGAGCTCAAGGAAATACATGCCAGCAGGATGATGGGTCAGGAATTAATGTATCAGTTGAGGAAGCAACTGATCTAGTTGGTGGTGCTGGTGGTTCATTTATTTTCCTGATAATAGGTTGGAAAATGTATAAAGCTTGGAAAGCTAAGTCTGGTGAAATTGTAGCGAAGCGAATACAGAGATTCGGAAGAACACGAATCGTAAGAATTCTAAAAAATTTAGAGACAGCAGTCGGAAGCCCTGAAGCTACAAAGCCAGGTTTAGTATTTATTTATTATTATGATGATGAAACCAACATTCTTTACAAAAGACAAGCTACCCCAGAGGAATTAGCAGAAATTTTAAAAGCCAGTGCCGGTAGCCCTGGTGATGGTCCCCCTCTAGCTACCTCAAAGAGTGCAGCATTGCGCGCGACCAGTATTGCGAGAGCTAAAGGCATTACTGCGATGGAGGACGCATGCTGATAGCGCATTTTAGCAGAATGCACACGAATTAAAGCGAATGGATATAGCGTGTTAATTTTAGTAGGAGTTGTGACCGATGCATGTCGTTAAAAAAAAGATATATTTAATTAATTGTAGTTTGTTAACATTAGCGAGCTTTAATAATTTAACATTATGTGCGCAGACAGTAACTTGTGTAAGTGGTGGCCAAATTCCAATTAGCGGAAAAAGTTGTTGTACGGGCAATGTGAATCTAAATAATATTGATCAAAAGGTTTGCGTTTCAGATGTTGGTGGTTCTTGTATAGATACGATCAAGTCAAGCGATTGTTTGCAAGGACTGACTTGTATTGATGATGTCTGCGAAGCTAATTATTGCATGGCTGGTCAGGCAGCGGTTCAAGCTTGTAGTTTGCTTAATGAAAGTGTTAGTGGTGGGCCTGCAATTTGTGGTGTTGGTACTAATAGATGTTGCTTGCCTGGTTCTACTACTAGCACTACAGCTGGTGCTGCATGTATTAGTAACTCGCAATGTTGCACTGGTGCCGAAAATAGCACGCCCAATTTTCAAATGCAGTGTGATTTGGTTTATCAGCGCTGTATGTCACCCAAGATTGGTTCAAATTTATCTACTGATAATTGGGATGCTGCCGATACGCAAGGCCTAGTTTATATTGCATTAACAATTGGCCTAGGTGCTTTCTTATTTGTTAAAAATCGTGCCGGCAAAATTGTGGCAGCAGATAAACTCCCTACGTGGACTTCTGGTGACAAACAAGTTCAATTAAAATTGGGAGACATGACATCAGAACAGTATAAGGTTCTTGTATTTTCAGGAGCCCCTGAAAAATATGACCAGGACTTTATAGGAAGTGGTCTTCAGTATTCTGCCGATGGCAAAACGCCATCTGGAACTCCTATGCCAACTGGCGAAGCAGCTCTTCTTAAAAAGACGGCTGCTGCAAATGGAGGCAATGCTCCTGATCCTGTAAATCATAGACTTACCCCAGAAATGGCTAAGGCTTTAGTAGATAGTGCAAATGAAGCTTCGCGCCTTTTGGGAAAAGGTGAATCAATGGCATGCTTATAGCGCAGTTTCATGCATTAAATTTATAAAATTTATAGCTAAATTATACGCTCTAGATCTCACTTTTAATAGTTTTTAGTTAAACCATTGATTTTTGTTAACTGCAAGTATTATGCTGTATTTAGGATTAAGTATTGCCTAATGATCAGATGGTCTGGTTGCAGGTAGAGTTATAATAATTATGGAGGATGACGCAAATGAAGCGTTTTGAAGTTAAAAGTATACACAGATCTCGATTGGAGATCACAAAATTGCTAGTGCTGCTCTTAGCACTAGGGGGTGTAGATTCAAATCTGCATGCTAAGCCAGCAGTTAAAGCTAAGTCTGA
The DNA here is from genome assembly GCA_947481115.1 of bacterium. GTDB lineage: Bacteria > Babelota > Babeliae > Babelales > JABDEC01 > CANKVQ01. The sequence continues at coordinate 18,977 of CANKEI010000013.1, read as the reverse complement.
AAAATCGCTCGGTGGTAAAACGACTGCTAGCTGTATAGCAAATGAAATAGCAGATAGTAATGGTGTCTGTGTACCAACAGTTTTGCCAGCTGGGTGTATTTTAAATGGTACAGTTGGTAAACCGGGTATTTATCAATACATGCTAGATACCACTTGGAAAGTAAAAACAATACCTACGCTAACACAATTTATGGGTGCTAATCCTAAAGGTACCGTTTCAACCGGTCAACCTTATTGGCAGTATTTAACGCCAGGTGCCGATGGAAGTGGCACAACGGCTTTAATGTCAGCGGCAGCGGAACTTAATCTTGAATTAGTTGCAAGCATTAGAGCTTGCGACAACAGTCAGAATTATTTACAGAATCAATTATCGAATATGCCTGGCTATGGCGTTTACAATTGGACTGCTTACGATTGGGCGAACAGTCTCTTCGCTAATAGTAGTCAAGCCGGCCAACAAATTATTAGAAGTATTATGACTGCTTTAGGCGGCACTGCTGCATCAGCAGTCGATGGTGCTTGCTCATTTGATGCTGATTGTGATTATGGTTTAATTTGTAACTGTATTAATGGCGCGAGTAAGAGTGTTCCGCCAGCTAGTGGTTTTTGTAAAGTGAAAAATTTGCCAGCTGGTTCTCAGGTTGGTAAATGTGTAGCTGCGGCATGTACAGTAGGCGGTCAAGTGCCACCTAACTTTTCGAAATGTTGTGCTGGTAGCATAAATACTAATAATGCTGGTGATCAGGTTTGTGTTTCTAATGAAGGTGGTACATGTAAAGATACCAAAACCGATTGCTTACAGGGGCTAGAATGTAATAATGGAATTTGCCAAGCAGGTTATTGTGAAGGTAGTCAAACAGCCGCTCAAGCTTGCTCGCTTTTACCAGGTGCTATATGTGGTGAGGGAACTGCAAGATGTTGCACGATTTCTTCAGATAAAGATATCGAACAAGGTGGCCCATGCGTGGCCTCATCACAATGTTGTACCTCAGCAGAAATGAATTTTGATAGTGGAAAACAACCAGTGTGCGATTGGCTTTTCAATACGTGTTTAACGCCTAACGCCGGATCTGGTTGGTCAGCGGAAGATGCTGAGACTGTAGCAGGAAGTGGCCTCGGTATTATTTTGTTTGCTGGTTTGTTTTTTAAGGTGATTAAAAATCGGGTTACTGGTAAACTTATGGCCCAAGAAAGCAAGCGCCAGGCGGACGTAATCGAAAATCTACAGGTAAGGCTAGCACAAGCAGATGTGGCTGAAATCACCGCGAAAAAAGCTATTAGCCGCCTCCAGGACGCGCAACTTAACGGAAAGAATGGTAAGCTTGATCTGCAGACGGGCAAATTTACTTATACACTAACTGCGGAAGAAATTGCAGCAGCCAGAGAAGCATCACCTGGTGGTAGTGGTGCTGGTGGTGGTACTAGCCCCGAAGCAGCGGAAGCTCTTGAGGTCGCGGCACATGAAGAAACCAACCCGCTTCTCAGCGCCGCAGGCCATGATTGCGGTTAATAATTGATTAAAACTAGGTGGGGACAGGATTTAAACCTTCTTGCCCCTACCATAAAAAGGTGAGTATTAAAAATCTGTTTCGCATGGTGCGATGATAGAAATTAAAAAATAAAAATAAATCAAAAAACGAATGGAGTATATAATATGAAAATGAAAAAATTGTTACTGATTACAGCTCTTTTGAGTGTTGGCGCTAAAGCTTTCGGCGCTACTTGCACTCTTGAGGATATTACAGCTAAAGTGGCTGAAGATCCTAAAGGCGTAGATGCTATGCGAACCATCCGATTCGCTAGTGAAATATTGGCAGCAGATAAGGGTGTACCAGCAACCCCTGATGCCATAGCGAAGCAAGTTGCGGAAATAACCGAAGGTGTATTGCCAAAAGCTGTTACAGATACTTTGGCAGCCGAAGGTGGTGGCACAGTGTTAGAAGCTTCTGGGTTTAATGGTGTTGGTACTTTATTATTAAATGCCGATGGTACTCCAATCCCAGCTGGTCTTAGGGCCAATTTAAGGGCTAGTGGTAAAGCTATGCTAGAGTCTATGCCTAATTATAGTGGTGCGTTAGACAGAAGTACTGGTATTAACGCAGCGGTTGATGCAGATTCAGCGGCTGAAGCTCGCGCAGCTACTTCTTATGAAGTCGCAGCGGCAACTGGAGATCCTAGTTATGCTCCTTCAGCGCCAGGAGAAGAGCCAGAAAATTCACCATATGATGAGGCTGTGTAATCTACTAAAAAGTGGATATAAATTGGATTGTAATTAGCTAGTTAAATTAATAAATTAAATAGCTAATAAAATATCAAAGCAGGGTCATAGATAATAGTTTATCTGGGGCCCTGCTTTGATTAAAAATAGAGTTTTACGCAAAAAAAATTATTGTAAATAAATTTAGTGCGAATGTAATAATTTTAAAGATTTTAGGTGATGTGGAGGGTGGTTTAATGCAGTTGGTAGAACGTAGTGTAAAATTTTATTTAAAAGTTTCAAGTTCACTGATTACTGCAGTATTCAGAGTATTAGTACTATTATTAATATTAAGTAATAGTAAGCTTGCTTTACAAGCGCAAAGTAACAGCTGTAATTCTAGCACGGTGCCAGTGGGCTGCAATCTCACTGATTTATATCAACAAATTACGAGCGCCGTAGCAATAAATACGACTACGCCCATAAACTACTGGCAAGTAGCTGTGCCAACTAATGTTGCAGATTTTACTAGCAATTATTGCACTTATTTATCATCACAAGCTGCTAGTGGGATCACGCCATTGATGGCCGCTGTAAATAATTTCGATAGTACTGTAATAGCCAATATTTTAGCGTGTGATCAAAATCATAATTTGCAAAATCAAGTTACTAACGCAAGTTATCAAAATCCAAATTTTAGAGCACTTGATTGGGCGCTAAATAATTTATTTAACTTAAATAACCAATCTGTAGCGCAATTAACTCCTGTGCAACTAACGGCATTGGCTACAAAACAGCAAATTGCGAGTGATTTAGTGACGGCTATGCAATTAGCGAGCGCTGTGCCAGCTGGTAGTAGCTGCTTATTTGCAGAAGATTGTGGTGCTGACCTAACTTGTAGTTGTGCAGCGGGCGCGATTAGTACAGTTGGTTGGCCATGTTGTTTAGCCAAAACTGCTGACGGGCTAAGTTGTGCAACGTTCGATACGAAAGCTACTTGTACATTGGCAGCATGTACGCCTTCAGGGCAGGCGCCATTAAAGGGATCTAGTTGTTGTCTTGTAACACAAGTAATTACAGTCGGTAATGATGGTACCGGGCAGGAAACATGTGTCTCAGATCTTGGCGGTATTTGTATCACTAGTAACGATTGCGTAAATGGTTTTATTTGTGACAATGGTAGTTGTGAATCAGTCTATATTAACCCGAGCAATCTTCATCAAAGTTTAACTAAAACAAGTAGCCCTAGAAATATTAGTCTAACTAGCTCAACTGGGCTGGAAAAAAATAGCTTAGCTAAACTAAATTTAAATAATACTAATTTAAAGAGTGTTATAACTAGCACTGAATTGGTTGGCAGTGCTGCAACTTGTATTTATCCCACTAATTTTACTGGTATTGGCACTGGACGGTGTTGTATTCAGGGTTCAACATCCAGTTTAACTAGTGCTTTGAAATATAATCATTGTGATAGCAGTTCGCAATGTTGTTCTGGTGCAGAAAATGGCGGCTCTGACGTCACTATGATTTGCGATGGGCTCTATCGCGTTTGTATGGAAGAGGCCGCAACATGGGGATCTGGTGTATCGATTGAAGATTTTGAAACTGGGGCAGGCGCTTTAGCTGGTTTAGGCTTGTTAATTTATGCTGGCAAAAGAGGTTGGTTAACGCAAGCAAAAGATGGCACGGTTAGAGCCTTTAACACTCTGGTAAATAGGATCAGGCAAATTGGTCGTAGGCAAAATATAGATTTTAGCAAGTGGGGTGAACTTGGATATCGTGGTATTCAGGGCGTTGGCGATGATGAGAATCGAATTTTTATTAGAGATTCGCAAGGTAGACTAATCGCTCAAATAATCACTAATGGTGTCAGAGCACAAATTGATAGTGTTCTTCGGGCAGTTAATGGTGCTAAAACTATTAGTGAAGTCTTTAAACCGTCCCAAATGGCCGCTATGGAGGAATCAATAGGTACAATTATGTCATCAAAAGTAGAAGTTGAGCTTGCACGCGCAACAATTATTAATAAAATTAGTAGTTTAGAAGAATTAAGAGTGGCGCTCACTTCAGATACGATTAGAGAATTAGTGAGTTTTGCCGAATTGCGTTTGGCAGCTCGTGGCATTAAAGGTGCCACCGATAATGATGTTGGTGCTGAATTAGGCAAGATGTTTAATGAAAATGTTTATCAAGGTGGGCGAGTGTCATGGGACTTATTTGAAGGTGGTAACCCTAAAGTGGTGATTGCAGCATTACAAGCAGATGGTGGCGGAGCACGCTTTTTTGGAGAAAATGGGCCGGGTACTTTAATCACTAAAATTATGAGTTCTCAAAGGGCTGCATTAGTAGCGCGTGGTAAAGCATTAATTGAGGCAAATGGAGGCAATTTTGCGGCAGCGCAGCGTGGTTGGATGAACGGTGTGGATATAGCTTCTGAAGATTATGCGGCCGGCCTAGCGCAAAGATTACAAGACTTAGCAACTATAGTTGTTTCTGACAGCATAGCATATAGTGGTGGTGGTGATGACCCAGTTGTCGAACCGGAATTTGACCCATTTTAATTTGTAATTAATTTAATTTTAACCTGTAGTAATTGAAAAATAGTTAAACTGTTGCTTTTGTAAAAACAGATAGTTTAAACTTAATCTTAGATTGAATAATATAATAATAGACCTTATTGGTTTATTTAACTTTATGGAGTGTGTTGTTATGAAAAATATAATATTAAAGCAAAAATTAGCACAAGAATTAATAATTAGTAGCTGCTTAGTTTTATTATTAAGTTTGGCTGGTCAGTTAAGTGCCTTGTCCCCGTCCCCATTTAGTGCATCTTCGTTATCGGATGCTATGGCAAAAGTGTTGAGCGAGATGGCATATTCAGCTAGAAGCGCTGGGGCTGGTCCTAATACAGTGACAATTAAGAATTTTGTGGATACTTATGGGGCTGATAATTGCCGCCAGCTTGACCAAATTGTTTATTTTCAAGCAATCTTAAACGGTGATATTACGGCAGCCACGCCTGCATTAGACGTGGAACAGATAAAAATCGCCAGGATTGGTAATGCGATCGCTCTGAGTGGTGAAGACTTTAAATCGCTAAATCCTACAACTTTAAAATTGATGAAAAGTAGGGGAACCAATATTGCATATGTAAATGAACTTTCTTATGGTTCACCTAGTACTCGTTATATGCCTGCTAACCTGAGGGGAAAGTTAGTTACTATCTATGATGCTATGAATGCAGATCCAGATTTTGCTGGGCAGATAAAAGTCATGAATCGTTGGGTGGCGGCTAACGCAAAAGAAATGGCAGCCATAGATAAAGCTGGTGCTATGCAGTCCTTACTGGATGCGGCTGCTCTTACTGATGATACAGGTATAGCCCCAGAGAATGAATCAGGTGAACCATCAGTGCCTGAAGAGCCATTTATTTAAGATATCTTATTTTTAAAATTAGTTTAATGATTAATGGGGCTAAGCTTAATGGCTTGGTGCTACTAATCATTAAACTAATTTGTGCACTAAAATTACAAAATTAGTTGGCGATATTTGTCGCTGACCAACGGCTGAATTTGGAGCTTATAACCCTTGCTATCAGTATAGAAATTCTTGCTTAAATAAGCGCGTCCAGAGTCGCCGCAGATAAATACTACCAAGTCGTTAGCAGTCAAATTTTTAGCATACTCTTGGACAGCATAAGCAACAGCACCAGAGCTGGGACCAACTAATAACCCATAGTCTGACGCTAAAATTTTTAACATGTCTAATGCTTGCGCATCTGAAACTTGCATAATACCATCTAAGATTGCATGATCTAAAACTGGCGTATCAAAATCAATGCCAATTCCCTCAATTTGATAAGGTTTAGGTTGACCATTAGTTGACCTAAAAGAGTTATTTGAATCGATAGCGTTAATTTTGATATTAGGATTTTGGGATTTTAAAAATTTACCGACACCCGAAATTGTACCGCCTGTGCCAGCGCCCGCAAAGAAGTGGGTAATGGTTCCATTAGTTTGGCGCCAGATTTCTGGTCCTAAAATGGTTTCATGTGCTTTAGCGTTCACAACATTGAAATATTGGTTAGGCATAAAAGAGTTGGGCGTCTCTTTTTGTAATTTAACGGCCACGCTATGATAGCTATTTGGATCGTCAATTAGGGCGGTCGCAGGGCAAACGATCACTTCAGCACCATATGCTTGAATAGTGCGGAGCTTTTCGATACTAATTTTTTCAGAAACTGTAATAATGACGCGGTAACCCTTAATGCGAGCGATCATAGCCACGGCGATCCCGTGGTTACCAGAAGAAGCGTCGATAATGGTGCCGCCAGGTTGCAACAAGCCTAGTTTTTCAGCAGTTTCGATCATATATAAAGCCGAACGATCTTTAACTGCACCACCTGGGTTGAGATATTCTAATTTGGCATAAATTTGCGCTGGTGAATCGAAGTTAAGTTTAACTAAGGGTGTGTTACCAATGGCTTGTAATAGACTGTTATGCATGCGGCGACTTTCGCAAAATTTTTAAGTTCTAGTTAATTAATATATTTAGTTTAAATTCTATGTTTAGTTATGCAAGCAATTTTAAAATTACTAGTGAAAAAGAAATTAATTGGGGCAAGAGTGTCAATAAATAATAAATTAAATATTTTATATATTATCACCAAGTTAGAGCTGGGTGGGGCCCAGAAAGTCTGCTTAGAGCTGTGTAAAAGTTTACAAGCAGCAGGGCATACTACCTGCTTAATCTCCGGTGCCGAAGGCCAGCTAGTAACACAATTGCCCAATTATATCCCAGACAGTTCCCAGATTATTTTATTGCCCAGTTTTAAACGGGAAGTTAGTTTAAAAAATTTATGGCTAGAGTTGAAAAATTTTTATAATTTAATTTTGCAAATTAAAAAATTACAAAAAACTTATCCCGATTTAATTGTCCATGCTCATAGTACTAAAGCTGGTTTATTGGGCCGTTGGGCCGCACTTTTCGCCGGCGTTAAAAAACGGGTTTATACCATCCATGGGTACGGTTTTAATCAATATCAGCCCAAATTAGTCGCTGGGACCATCTATTTTTTAGAGCTAATGACTAGTTTAATCACGACCGATTATGTCTGTGTGTCAGAGCTAGATTTGCTTGCTGGGGCTAAATTATTTCCCGGCTTTAAACGAAAAGCTAAATTAATTAGGGCGGCGGTCGATGATCAGTTTCCTAAACATGTTCGTGGTGAGCGCCTCGTAGGAATAGCCTGTGGTGAGTTCATCGAACCATATCGAACCATCACCTTTGGGACTGTAGCTTGTTTCAAACCACAGAAAAATCTCTTTGATTTACTGCGAGCGTTTAATCAACTAAAAATTTTAGATCCGGTTGGTAATTACAAATTAGAAATTATTGGTGATGGGGCACTAAGATTAGAAATAACAGCTTGGATTAATGCGCATAATTTACAAAATTATATTATTTTACATGGCTGGCAGGCGCCAGAAAAATTGCCTAATATCATGGCTCAATGGCATTGTTTTACCTTAAGTTCGCTTTGGGAAGGGTTGCCATGTGCCATTGTGGAAGCGCGTTGTTTAAAATTGCCGGTTTTAGCTTATGATACTGGTGGCATTAAAGAAATAATTTTTAATCACCAAAATGGGTTTTTGTATCAGCAGGGCGACTGGCTAGGTTTGGCCAATGGTATGTACAATTTGGCGCATAATAATTTGTTATATCAAAAATTAAGTAATTATCCCGATGATTTAAGTAATTATAGTTATAGTTATATGGCGCAGGCGCATGAAAAATTATACTTAGCTGAAAAAGATTAACATGATCGCAATTACCCAGCCATAAATTATAAAAGTGTCGATTACACCTTGGACCATAAGACTAGTTTTAGATAAAATTGGCGATAATTCCGGATGTTGAGCAATCTGCAAACAAGCGGCCGAGGCAGTTTTGCTAGAGCTTAAACTAGGCACAAAATTAGTAATGCCAATCGCTATGGCTGCCGCGATTAATGCTACAGCTTTAATGAGCGTGATCGTAGCCGCTGGGATCGCTAAAATCATAAAGGCTGTGACTAGCGCGAAGACCACGGGAGTTTCGATGAGCGCGACACTGGCAATCGTAAAAGTTAAAATTTTGCTATATGCCTCACGATTATAACCAATCGCTTCACACGCCGCGCGCGCAAAACGAGCTAAGCCCAAAACGGGACCGATACTACCGAGACCAGTCGCTAAGCCAGCTGCTAGCAATTTTAAATTAGCTGGTAGCGTATGACAGTGGACAGTTTGATGTGCTAAAATTAAGGCCATAATTAAGCCGAAAATAATGGGTGTTTGTACAAACGAAACGGTTAGTAACATTAATTTAATAATCCGATTGGCGGCAAATGGTTGACGGGCAATGGCTAATGCAGCGGCACTAGTCGGCCAAGCGGATACGATGCCCGCAACAGCGCCTGGCAAACAGATGGCGCAAGCGATACCCAAATTGGCCCAACCAAAGTATGGATTACTAAGTTGGATCGTGGCTGGCACTAATTTAATTAATAAATATAAACTCATGATTAGCCCGACTAATGCGGTAGTTTCGATTAAGGCCATGCCTAAAATTAAAGCCCGGCGAATATCAGCTTCGGCTTGTGGTTGAATATTAATTGCTTTAAGGGCGCTACTGGCAGTGAGGCTGCCGCCGAAACCCACACTTAGTGATGTAATGGCGACTAGTAGTGTCGCAACTAAATAATATAATAAGTTGTTCATGTCGATTCCCTGGTTTCTAGTGCTAAATAAGTTAACGACAAAATCGTAAACACAAACGCTTGAATTAAGCCTTCAAACAAACCAAAAAAAGCCAGTACCAGCATGCTAATTGGGATCGTAGTTAATTGCAAAATTAAAGAGTTGCTCAACGCACTGTGCCATAAACTAGTAATCATGGCTCCGCCAAAAATATTGCCAAATAAACGAAAGGACAGTGATAATACTTCGGCAAAATGGCTGACTATATTTAGGGGTAACATTAACGCAAATGGTTGTAAATAATTTTTAAAATGGCCTGCTAGGCCATGCGCTTGAATGCCAGCCCATTGAGCGTAACATAAGCCGGTAATACTCAAAGCAAAAGTGGTCATTAAATCACTAGTTGGTTCACCCATGCCCGGAATTAGTGCCATTAAATTACAAGTTAAAATAAAGGTAAATAAGGTGCCAATAAAAGCGAAATGCCTAAAATTAAATTCGCCTAATGATTGGGTCACTAAATCACGAAAAAACTCTACATATTGTAGCACTAAATACTGACCAACCGAATTGTTGCGAGTAAGCGCTTTGCGCGCTAAATAAATTAAAGCCACTAAAATTAAAAGTGCGATCCACGTATAAACTAACGTATAAATATTTAATGACCAGAATTCATGCGTTAAATTAAGCTGCGCAAGGGGAGCAATTTGTGGTTGATCAAAAACGGAACCATGCATAGTTTTACGCCATCGGTATGTTTCTTAGAATTGTGATCCAAAAAACGGCCAAAAATAAGATTGCGATCAGTATAAAGTTAATTTCAGCCCAGGACAATAAAAGATAAAAAATTGCCAAAATGGCTAATATGCGCACTAAAGATTGGCTAGTAGTTTTAATTAAAAAAGTTTGCCAATTATTTTTATTTTCTAAGTGATTAGAATTGGTTTTAGAGTTAGCTAAATAATTTTGCGTATTTTTTTGGTACAAGAAAAACTGGGCATATAAAAAACCCAAACTGATTCCGGTAATTATGGTAACTATTGTAATTAACATAAAAATTTTTAACTCTTCTTCAGATTCCAATAGTCCGCTAAAATATTTTGCGAGCCGGTAATTACCACTAAACCATGGCGCAGATCAACTGCTTTTTCGGCCCATTCGAGCGCCTCAGTCAGATTGCGAGCACAGCGAGCTTTAAGCTTAGCATTACGCGCTAAGACAGTTAATTTATCTGGTTCCCAGGGCTGAATGGCTTGATAACTAGTTTTTTTAGTATTCAAAGTTGCTAATGTGGGACAGAAAATAATTTGTCCGGCCGTTTTTTTAAAGAAATAACGCAATATGCGTAATAACGATTCAGTTTCAAACTCGTTATTTGCACAGCCGATAATTATGGCTAAGCCATTAAGATTATTACGATAGTGCAATAATCTAATTCCCAATAATAGATTTTCTAGCGCATCTAAATTGCTAGCATTATCTAGTAAGACGGTTGGTTTAGCTTGTTTTAATAATTGAAACCGGCCTGGTAAACTACTAGTACACGTTTTCCAGAAAGACTCTAAAGTAGGCTCAGTATCGAGTTCAGTCAGGCGTCTAGTTTCTAATTTAGGTCGACCGCGTAACCCTTTAGGCTTATTTAAAAGCTGGAGTTTAGTTTTTAAATCTTGATCTAATAAATATTTCTCAACATAGAGTTGCACTACGCGCTCTGCTAAAGCCGCACAGCGACCATGCAATTGTTCAAAGGGGTAACTTAAGGGAACTAATTTGCGCACTGGCATCGCCCAGTTAGCACCTTGAGCTTGGATATGGGTTTGTAATAAATTTAAACTAATTTTACTTTGATCAGCAGAAATTACGGTACAGTCTTTAGTGGCAATTTCTGCGATCGTTGCGATCTCAGCTTGTAAATCTAAATCTTGATGATTACTGAGATTAATTTCAGTTACGGCATGATTAATAATTCTAGTAATCGCTAAGATTTTTGGTTTACAGATAGTTGCTGGATCCCAAGTGCGATTTTCGCTTAGTTCTAAGATCGCTAAATTCACTTTTTGCGCTTTAAAATATAGTAAACCAATGGCCGTGATCAGCTCGAGACTGTTAGCACTAATTCCAGCTGTTTCAAGTGTATTAATAACTTGATTGGCTAGCTCAGTAAACTCTTTAGGATTAATATTAGTTTGATTTACGCTAAAACGTTCTTCATAATTTAAAATATGCGGACTCGTAAGACAGCCAACAGTTAAATTAGCTGCTTGGCAGAGCTTAGTAATAAAATGAGCGGTTAAACTTTTACCATTGGTGCCAGCGACTAAAATAGTATTAAATTCACGACTAGGATATTGTAACAATGCATCGATTTGTAACATGCGAGCTTTAGTATAATCTAATGGCACTTGCAACCAATGTTGATCTAAGTAAGCTATAATTTCGAAATAATTGCGCTGACGAGAAAGCTGGTTAGACTCAACATGAATTTGTTGATTGGTAGTTATCATGACAAAATGCTCCATGGCAATAAGTTCAAAATCTGCGCATATTAGATTAATAATTTATAATAATATAGATACTAGATAACATGTAATTCTTAGTCAACTTAGTGAAGAAAAGATCATATATTCGAAGAAGCCTGCCCGGCGTAGCCTTGGCGAAGCCTGGGTCAAATTAGAGTTTAAGTCATGCGAGAACTATTAGATTGGGAAGCCCCCGAAACGACAGCGCAATTAACTGCACTGTTAAAAAATAATCAAGTTTGTTTAGGTAGCTCAGATACTGTGCTAGGTTTATTGGCACCAGCGACAATTGAAGGTGCGCGTGCTTTAGATCGTTTGAAAAAACGGGGCAGCAAGCCATATATTATTTTAGTAGATACCAAAGAAAAATTAGCTAATTTCGTAGATATTAATTGGTCGCCCAACTTAATTAAATTAGTTGAACACTGTTGGCCTGGCCCGTTAACTTTAATTTTCAAACTAAAACCGGCAGCTAGTCAGTTATTTGGCGAGCGGCAAACAACTGTTGCTTTAAGAATTCCAGAACATCCGGGCTTATTAAATTTATTACATAATTTCGATGGTTTATTTTCGACGAGTGCTAATTTAGCTGGGCAAGCGGTGCCTGATAGTTTAGCGCTAGTTGCGCCAGATATAATTAATAAAATCGGGGCAATTGTAGTTGACCAAGTTCCAGCCAACCTGGCCCAGAATAATTTATTAGCTAATTTGCCATCGACAATTTTAGACTGTTCGCAATTGACCAATATGGGCACCGGACAGATTAAAGTGCTGCGCTATGGCGCATATGAAGTGCCGGTCTTAGAGCAAATTTATGGTGAACGGTTTAATGCCTAGTAACTTACTGCGTGCCAAGATACATGGCAATAGCGCCAGCGATGGCTGCATTTAGACTTTCAGTATTGCCTGGCATAGGTAAGCTAAGCTGATATTCGCAAGTTTCTAAATACTCTTTAGGAATACCGTGCGCCTCGTTGCCAATGACTAATAAATTATTTTTAATAATCTGGCGATTTTCCGGAGCCAATAAATTTAATTTAGCGTTTGGCGCCAGCGCGCATAATTTTAAATTTTGTTTAGCTTTTAGTAATTCTGGCCAAGTTAGCTGGTAAATTTTCACTTTGCCAATGGTGCCCGCGCTAGCTTGAACGACTTTTGGGCTCCATGGATCAGTGCCTGCGATAGTGACGACTGTTTCTAAGTTTAGGGCGGCAGCTGTGCGAATTAGGGTGCCTAAATTACCAGGATTATTTAGGTCTACTAAGACAATTCCAGCCGATAAATTACTGGTTAAATTATTTGCTAAATGGTCCAGAGAGTGTTGTGGAATCTCAAAAACCGCTAAAACACCACTGGCAGTACTAGTAGTGCTAATTTTGGCACTAACTTGCTGGCTAACTAAAGTAATTAAATTATCTGGTAAACTTTTAATATTTTCAGGGCAGTCGCCCCAAATTTCTGGGGTTATAAATAGTTGTGCTAAAATTAAGCCTGAGTTTGAGTTGGCTTGAGATACTTGTAGTAACAGTGTTTCGATCGTGCGCATACCTTCAGCTAAGAATAGCTGTTGCTTAGCGCGCGCTTTAGAGTCATGTAGTTTGCAGACTTGCTGAATTTTATAATTTTGGACTGAAGTTATGATTTGCATGTAATTAATTTAACACAAAAATATTTAACATAAAAATTTTAAAATAATTAAAAACTTGATTTTTAGTTTGCAAGTGATCAGAGTAGGCACGACAGGTGTAAATCTTACATGTTTATCGGGAAGTAAGATGGCAAAAAAAAATACTAAATTTGGCTTTGAGTATGGAGTTGTTTTACTTTCATTAAATTTGGCTTTTAATTTACGGGCAATGGATGACGCGCTTTTGGCAGAGTTGCATGGTGCTACTGGTTCTGATTTGAAATTGCCTGATTTAAGATCAGGTGGTACAGCAACTAAAATTTTGACGGGAGGTGATGGTGATACTGATTCTAGCGGTAGTAGTAGCTGTGGCGATCGAGTTTCAGCAGGAAGTTATAGTACTAATACCCGCATGACTTTAGCTATATTAGATCGGGCGGGTGCAGAATTAGCCCATAAATATTTATTTGCTAGCTCTGTAAGATCAGTTGCTGAAGATAGTGTTTGTGAAGGGGTAGTGGCTGATGCAGTGGTTGGTACATCTGTTGATGGGGCCGCCGATCTAGATAGCGTAGCTATGCGAATGGCTGATGGTGATGCCTTACGTGAATTTACTAAATCAGCGCCACCCGCGGTCTCTCCAGTTCTTCGGCGACAGTCTAATGAAATGTTGCATCTAGTGATTGGAATTACCGCAACCAGAGTTCAAGGCATAGCTTTTCCTAAAAAAGACAGCACTGAATATTCTAAATTTGATTATGTTGGATCTGCTGACGGTAGCGGTCCAAGAGATCGATCATAAATTTTAAATTGTGAATTGTAGCTAGTGTATAAGCTGTTAGTTCATTGGCTTTAAACAAGTGATGTAAGTAGGCCCGGCTATAGTTTTGACAAGTCCAACAGTTACAAGTCGGATCAATTGGATTTAAGTTGTCACGGTTACTGCTGGAAATTACGCGTACGTAACCAGTACTAGTAAATAATAAACCATGGCGAGCACATTTGGTAGGATAGGCGCTGTCGAAAGTATCTATACCGAGTGTGATCATGGCTTCGATCGATTTTAGATCGCCGATACCTAGCAGGTGATTTGGTTTAGCGCTTGGCAAAGCTGGCATCAGATAGCTTAGCATTTCGAACATTTGTGCATGATTTTGGCCTAGACTGCCGCCAATCGCAAAGCCATCAAATGGTAAGTTACTAAGTACTTGGCAACTTTTTAATCTTAATTCTCGGTTGGTGCCACCATGAATTACCGCATAAATTGCTTGTTGTTTAGGGTTAGCTAAATGTGTATTAAGCGAGCGTTCTTCCCAGCGGTGAGTACGCTCTAAAGATTTAATTAGTTCTAACTCAGTAATACTATGTGCTGGTAGTTCATCTAACGGGATTATAATATCAGCACCCAAGTTTTTCTGCGCGATAATTGAGCTTTCTGGGGTTAATAAAATTTTAGCGCCATCGCGATATGAACGAAATAGGACACCCTCTTCAGAGATTTTTAAAATCCCATTAGCATAATTTTTTTGACCGCGACTTTTGAGTTCGCCACTAACTTTGCCTCCAGCCAAACTAAATACCTGAAAGCCCCCAGAGTCCGTAATAATGGGTAGATCGCGTTTAATAAAGTTATGTAACCCGCCTAATTTAGCTACTTGTTCAGCGCCTGGTTGGAGCATTAAATGGTAAGTATTACAGAACATTAGCTGTAAACCCATTTGGGTGACCAGTTGATTATCAAGCGCTTTTAAGGTGCCATTGGTACCAACTGCGACAAAGTTTGGGGTGTCGATAATCCCATGGGGAGTATAAATTTTACCCACACGCGCGCGTGATTTTTTAGATTGGTGTATCAGCTCAAAGCGAAAATATGGTGTTTGTGTTGGCATGTTAGGTCTAATCTTTCCCGGTACCGGGCTTTTTTTGTAGATTATTTTTCTCTTTTTGTAGATTATTTTTTTCCCGTTCGTCCCGAGTGAAATCGAGGGATGTTACGGGCAAATATTTTTTACAAAAGCTGACTACGGGGACTGAGATTATAATTGTAATTATTTTAATTAAATAACTAAACACAAAAATATCCCATAAATTTGTAAAAGTACCGGCTAGTCCCAGAATCGTAAACAGGCCCGTATCAACTAATTGGGAAATTAAGAGTGAGCTATAATTACGTAAAATAAAAAATTTATGCGCAAATTTGCGATTAAAGTAGCTATATAGCACCCGATCTAAATTTTGCGAAATCGCAAAAGAGAATATCGAGGCACCTAGAATTCGGGGCGTTTGGCCCAAGATATTTAAATAAGCTGTCTGGCTAAAATCACTGGGCGCCGGAAGATAATATAGCTGAATCTGCGCTAGGATCACAAAAATTAAGAGTGCTGCTAGTGCTAAATATAAAATTTTACGGGCAACTTTAGAGCCAAAATATTCTTGGGTCAAGTTTAAAACAATTCCAGAGCCTACCGAGTAAGCATCGGTACAGGTCACACAAAGTGTTAGTAATAACACCTGTTTAAAGACAAATAAATTGGCCAAAATAGCGTATAAACAGGCTAAACTGGCTAGCGCTAGTTGACCATATTTTAGGGCTACGGCAGCTAATAGGCTGACCGTTAGACAGTGTAAAAGAAAAATTAGTTCGTTAATCATAAGAGTTTAAGTCTAATATTTTTAGCTTTTTAAGCTAGTGTAAGTAAACAAAATTAGTTATAATTGCTAATATTTTCAGGTTTAAAATCTAGTCTAAAATAGCGAGTATCTCATGGGAAAACTGATTGTATTTTACAAATACGTGACGATCCAATATCCAGCACAAATAGTTAAATGGCAAAAAGCATTGTGCCAGGAGTTAAATCTTAAGGGGCGCATAATTATTGCGACCGAGGGAATTAATGCGACTGTGGGTGGTGAAGATCACGAAATTCAAGCATATGTGGCAGCGATGGAACAACATGAACTGTTTGGCCAGATCGATTATAAATATGCTGAAGGTTCAGCAGAATTATTTCCCAGACTATATGTAGTCGTGCGTAACGAGATTGTAAACCTGGGCGTGCCGTTTGAGCAACGTAAAATCGAAAACACGGGGCAGCACTTAACGCCGGATCAAGTACATGAGCTACTTACGCATAAACCTGAAGATTTAGTTATATTAGATACCAGAAATAATTTTGAATGGGCCATCGGAACATTTGCCGATGCAATTTTACCAGATATTTATCGGTTTAGAGAGTTGCCGGAATATATCGATCAAAATTTAGCAGATTTTAAAGACAAGCAAGTTTTAATGTTCTGCACAGCTGGTGTCCGTTGCGAGCCGATTACCGCCTATTTAAATCAAAAGCAAGTTGCCCGCAAAGTTTATCAAATCGAGGGCGGGATTCAGCGTTATATTGAAGCATATCCCGATGGTTATTTCCGAGGCAAGAATTACGTCTTTGATGGTCGCATAGCTGTGCGTGTGAATTCTGATGTTCTAGGTAAATGCTTGTTATGCGAGACTGCCTATGACGATTACACTAATTGCCTAAATGCAGCTTGTAATAAACACTATTTAGGCTGTCCCGATTGTTTAATTAAATATCAAAACTGTTGTAGTGAGAAATGTCAGAATCTAGTTGTAACCGCACAAACACATACTCGTCCAGCGTGCCTATCACCGAAAACGTCTCCCTCAAAGAATTAAATTGGTTTCGCACTGGTGGCCCAGCCAAATTTTTCGTTGAGCCTAGCACTACAACTGAGTTTGTAGCAGCGTTAGATTTTGCCCGGACCAATAACTTAGAAGTTTTTGTTTTGGGTGAAGGTGCTAATATTTTAATTAGCGATGCTGGTTTTGATGGCTTAGTAATTAGGCCCAAATTAAATAGTATTAAAATTTTAGATATCCAGAAGTATCAGGAAAATTTAGATTTAGTGGCACCTGAAAATTCTATCACGCCAGAGATTTTAGTGCAGGCTGGAGCGGGCGTATCTTTTGGCGAGCTAATCGATTTTTGCTTAGATAATAATCTTTTGGGCTTAGAAGAGTTTAGTGGGATTCCCGGTTCTGTTGGCGGCTCAGTTTATATAAATATCCATTTTTTTGAATTTCTTTTAAGTCAGTTTTTAGTTTCAGCTGAGATAATCGAACGCCAGACTGGTCAAATCTTAACTGTCGATAATAACTGGTTCGAGTTTGGTTATGACCAATCTAAATTACAGACTCACCAATATTATTTAATATCTGCAACTTTTAAATTAAAATTAACCAACAGTTTAACTGCGGCATTTGCTAAGGGTCGGGCACACGAAATTAGGCGTTATCGATCCCATAGATATCCTAGTAAAAATACCTGTGGCAGTTTTTTTAGAAACTTTCATGCGCACGAAGTGAAGTTAGTATTAAATCAAAAACCCATGATTTATACGGCTTATTACTTAGATAAATTAGGCTTAAAGGGAACTTTACGAGTTGGCGATGCCCAGGTATCGCATCAACATGCTAATATGTTAATTAATCTTGGGGCAGCTAGCTCACAAGATTTAATTGAGTTAGCGCGGCAAATGCAACAGCAGGTGTATCAAAATTTTGGGATTATTCCCCAACCAGAGTGTCTCTTGATTGGTTTTAAAGCATATCCATTAAAAGCATTTGATTTAAATTAATTTAAAAAGCTTGTTTTTATGGTTTAAGTTTTAGTAGTATATATAATATAGGTATATAGTTAAGCATTAGGTTGTTAGCTTATAAGACAGGGTTTTCGCTATGAAAAAATTATTGATTGTCAGTTTATTTAGCTGTTTACAGCTAAATTTATGGGGTATGCACACGCATTTGGAATATACAGCATTGTACAGAGAGTATATGGCTGAACGCTCTGTGGGTCGCTTAGAAATTCTTGCCCAAGCTGTTGAAGATGATGTTGCTAGAGATGTTCCAGGCCCTGGTGTTAGTCAAAGTTCGTTTTTGTTACGATTTTTAGATGATTTAAGTCCAGCGGAAATTAGAACCATGTCGCATGTAGATAAACTTGCAAGAATTAGACAAGCTTTAGGCGATGAGCGAACAGCCTTAAATGCTGGTCACCTGAGACATATTGCACACTGGAGACCCTTAGTGCAGATACAGCCTGCACATTTAGATGCTAAGCAAGTAGATTAAAACATTTGTTGCGATAATTGTTAAAGGCTCAGTTAGTTTTTTCTATTATGGCAACATATAGACCATTCCACCAGTTTGCAGTATCGCAGTTGCCGTTACTAGGCAATTCGATTTCAAAAATTATTTTATATTTTAAATCACTAAACGCGCGCTTAGTGCCTTGTTGTACTCTGAGCCAATTCCAGTCATCTACGATGGCAATGAATTTATGGGCTAAGATTTTATCATAGTGTACAAATGCTTGATATTGCGCCTTTTCGCTATGATCACCGTCATAGAAATAGATGTTAATAGATGCGGGTGAGCAAATATCTTCAGGTGTGATCGCAAAAGCGTCTTGTTCAAATAGCTTAAAAGATTTTGATGGTAAGAATTTAGCAGTATTAGCAATGAAAGATTCTTTTTCATTGTTAAGTAGTGGAATTTGGGCATCAAACCATTGATCTATGGCTATAGCATCACAAATAGTATCGGTGTTATTGTAAAGTGCGGAAATGAAAGTTGATCCTTTCCAGACGCCGATTTCTAAGTAACGTGCACCTGGTAAGCTACATAAATTATTCAAAAAATGACGCACCTTAGAGCTAGAGTAGCCATAGATACCTAAAATTTCGGAATCTAATTTAGAATTTGAAATTTCTGCTGCTTGAATGCTTTTCTGGACATGTGTAACTAAATCAGGAGTATTATTGCCGTAGCTTAATGTAAAAGTAGTAAACACTAATAAATAGTTTAATGAAGTTGATTT
>CANKEI010000012.1 GCA_947481115.1 bacterium | reverse complement strand
GTCAGTCGAGGGGGGGATGTTGCGAGTAGAAACTGTGAATTACGGAAGAAGTCTAATCTTTTTTTGTAATAAAACCATTCTGTTAAAGAGACTGGCCGTGCCAGCTGAAGCCTTGGCGAAAGCTGGTGTGCCTGGTAGGATTCGAACCTACGACCTACGGATTAGAAATCCGTTGCTCTATCCGACTGAGCTACAGGCACATATATTTGTGAGGCTAGATTGAGATATTTTATTGAATTTGTCTATGATTAATCGCTTAATGGGTAATATTATAGCCGATGCTAGAGATAAACGCTAGGTGGTTTTATTTAGGACTACTGATAGCAAAAAGCCTTAGTGGCGATTAAACGTTTGTAGCAATTCTAGATCTCTAGCAGTTTGGGCCAGCGTTCGCTCTTCGTCTGGCCGCTTAGTAGGCTTAGCGCTTAATCTTCCAGCAATGCGTTCTAATTCTATTACGGTGGCAGGCCACTGAATTTATCATTAAACCTTGTGCGCAACCGGCCGTCGCCTTCAGCTATGGCGGGCACGGCAGGATGGGGTATATTAAATTGGATAAATTTGGCCATTTTGTTTTGCGAACGCTATACTAGAGCGCTTTCGTAACTGTTTTGTGAATTGCGAAAAAATCTATTGTAACAAACTGTGTAAAGACCAACAACCAATCATGCTTAATGAATATAATAAAGCCACGATGCAGGCACCCAGACCATTACGAAAAGGAGCCTCAGGTTTAGCATTAAGCCACCAATCAAAATAGTTCATTAACCATGGGACTTCTATGCTACCAAGCAAAATTGTGGAAAGTGCGTTGCCGAAAAACAATGCTAACCAAAATGGCACACCAGCATTTACAATTGGTGTTTGAATAAAAGAGAGTATAAATACTGTTGGATATAAAGCTAATAATACAAGCATATTATTTTTCCAGATTTGCCCATCATTACTGCTTTCTTTATCAAACCAGAAACCAAAGCCACCATGCAATTTTTGTATGCGACTGTTAGACGTAAAATTTTTTAAATCAGCTAACATCTTGTTACGTTCTGGCGAATGGAGCCACTTTTCTAGATTTTTATCAGAATCAAATGTAATCAATGTTACCCAATCGTCATTGTCACTACCTTGACGTGGGCATTCTACTTTGCAGCCAATAAAGCCATCAAATTGTGATTGAAATGGTGCAATAGTAGCTTGCCAATCAATAAACTTTTGCTCAGCTCCCTGAGCTACTTTGGTAACAATTGAAGCTGTAGCATTTTTCTCATCGGGACGGTCGCCTTGCTTGAGATAGAGATTTTCGATGCCCATAGAATATGAGGTAGCTTCTTTAATTAGACTATTGCGCGTGGGGGATTGCAGCCAGGCTCTGGCAGTGCCAACTGTTGTAAAATAATAAATAATCACCCAGTCTAGATTTAACGGAGGATTAGGTTTTTGTAAGTCACATTTTATATAGCCAGGAAAAGTTTTCAAAGTAGTGATCACTTTTTGTTGCCATTGTTCAAATTCGTTTTTTTTATCCGGTTTAATGCGTGTTTGAGTGAACAGTATGACATATGAATCTTGATTTAATGTATTATCTAATTGCTTACTGTTGCCATCTTTATCTAACCCGAATTCAGCATTGCTGTGTAATTTTTCGATGCGTCCACCAGAAGTAAAACCTTTTAAATCAGTTAGTAATTTAGTGCGTTCTGGCGAATTCAGCCATTTGTCAAGATGTTCATCAGAATCAAAGGTTACTAAAGTAACCCATTCGTCATTGTCGCTTTCTTGACGTGGTCGTTCTGTCTTGCAGCCAACAAAGCCATCAAATTGTGATTGAAATGGCGCAATGCGAGATTGCCATTTCAGAAATTTTTGTTCTGCATCCTGAGCTACTTTAGAAGTAATCACAGCACTAGCAGTTTTTTTATCAGGTTGGTCACCCTGCATAATATACAGATTATCGATACCCATTGAATATGGGATAGCCTCTTCGATGAGATCTTTTCGAATTGAAGATTGTAGCCATGTTTTTGTAGCATCGATCGTACTGAAATAGTAGATCATAATCCATTTTAAATTCAGTGGCGAATTAGGTTTTTGTAAATCACATTTGATATAACCTGGAAAACTTTTTAAGGCTGTTTCCATTTTTTGTTGCCATTGTTCAAATGCACTTTTTTTATCAGTCTTAATAAGAGTTTGTGTAATCAGCATTATGTGAGAATCTTGGTTCATTTTGCGCTCTCTTTAAAATAATATACACACGGCACCATTTACTAATAAATCAATTTTTATAATTTATCAAACTTAAGTGTTGACAATATTTTTTTAAAGTAATGTATTGTGTAATTATAAAGAGAATTATTTTTTTATAGAAAAAAGAAAGGGTGGAATCTATGTCGTTTTCATACAATGAAAAATTTATGCGTCGTGCAATTGAATTAAGTGAATTAGCTTCATTGATTAAAAAAACTGGTGGCGTATTTGGAGCAGTAGTGGTTCAAGATGGCGAGATTATTGGTGAAGGCTATAATCAAGTTATTTCACAATCTGATCCTACCTTTCATGCTGAAATAGAAGCAATTCGTAATGCTTGTAAAAATGTTGGGGCGCCACATTTAAAAAATGCCATTTTGTATTCCAGTGCAGAATGTTGCCCAATGTGTTTATGCGCTTCATATTGGGCCCAAGTAGAGCATATTTTTTATGGGGCGCATGTTGAAGATGCACTTAAATATGGTGAATTTAAAGACGTCGATTTTTTTAAAGAAATGGCTAAACCAAAATCTGAGCGGTTGATTAAAATGACTGAAAAATTACGTCCAGATGCCGTAGATGTTTGGAAAAGATTCTCAGTCATGCCAGATCGTGCCCGCTATTAAGATAAAATTAAGTACAGCAATGACTGTTGTGCAGAGTCCCAGGATGATTCTGGGACTCTTGCTATTACATAGCTTTTAAATATAAAAAAATATATGTTATTACGCATAAGGTCTAATGATGGATTTCCTGATAGGATTTCAATTAAATGGGACAGTTTAGCTAGACGCTAAATCAATTGTCAGGCTATTTTAAAAACGATACTCTAAAAGTTAATTAAGATATTTATCATTGATTGTCATAAATTAATTTTAGGGATATTTAAAAATGTTGACCAGAATTACCCATATTACGCTTTTTGTAAATGACCAAGATGTGGCTTTGAATTTCTATCAAAAATTAGGCTTTAAGATTCATACTGATGCCATGTTTGACGAAATGCGCTGGCTGACTTTACATTTACCAAGCCAAATAGATATGGAATTAGTATTGCTAAAAGCTGAATCTGATCAAGAAAAAGCTTTAGTGGGCAAACAAACGGGCGATAAACCAGTTTTTAATTTTGAAACCAGTGATTGTTTAGGCGATTATGAAAATTTAAGTAAAGCTGGTGTAAAATTTCTGGCTAAACCGGAAACTCAGCCGTGGGGAACTTCAGCAGCATTTACCGATGTCGATGGTAATGTTTTATATATGTGTCAGTCAGTAGTTAGCTAGGTTTAGTTAATACCAAATTATTAAATTAAAATTTACGAGCGCATAGACAGGTCTGCTTATGCGCTTTAATCAAATCATGCCAATAGTTGAAATATAATTTTTCCAATTTATAAGATTTATTTTTAATTATAGAATATTGCTCTTCTAAAAATTCTTTAGTTACCTCTGACCAATTTTTTACAATCATAACGGGTAGATCAGTATATAAAGCATCTAAACTTGAAGTTTTTACGATTGGAATGGTATTGACTAGCAGGGCTTCCCAAGTTCGATAGCAGTCTAGTCCGTGGCCATGAGGGCTAATGACAAATTTACTTCTAGTTAACTCTAGTATGTATTCTTCAAATGGTTGTGTTAGTTGATAAATTGGCTTAAGTAATGGGTTGAAAAATTGTTTGTTATTTAAAAGAACGAAGATTGGATGTCGTACTTCGTAATTAGTGCCCAAACTAAAATTCATAATTAAAAGCCTTGGTTTAGATATTTGCTTTAATCTTGACAGTAAATTATTAATAATCTTAATGTCTCCATATGGCCAAAATTTATTAGCTATGCCTATTGGAATAGGGATAAATTTTTTATGATAGTAATTAAGATCGCAATTTGCACCATACCACGCTAATAGTTTTGGATCATCTAGCATATTTGCGCATGCTCCTGGAGCTGAAGCATCTGAATTACCTGAAATTAATATATATGGGTTTTTTATTTTGGGATGTGCATGCTTAAAAAACTGTTCTAATATACGGCTATTAACATATATTAAATCTGCATATTTAATTAATTTTGGATCGAATAGTACATCAGTTTCATCGCATACATGATCACATATTGATCTAAAAGCATCATATGTAATATATGGCAAGCTAGCTAATCGTAATTTATGATTTATTGGAACGTCTGGATTTGAAAATCTATTAATAAATTGCGGGTCCCAAGATGGATATCCAAGGGCTTGAAAATAAAGTAAATTGATTATCATAAATAAGGCATATTTTTTTAAATTAATCTTCATATATTTATTCTCATCCTCGATACTAAATCTAGTTTATTATGATTTTTTATATCGATATTAAGTTGCTTGTTTGTTAAAATTCTGTCAAAAATTAATTAGCTATAATTTACCTTAATTTTTATAAATAACTATAAGCGAGCTTAAAATTAAAAAATTTTCTAAATTTTTAACAGCCCAAATTTTACTGTATTTATTTATTATAAATTTGTGTACAGATCTGGTGGCGATCACGCTGGTTTATAATCTAAAAATTAGAAGAGCTTTTGGTGTAGGTCTAGAGGGGCCGGCGGTGCAAGCTTTAGAGCAGGATAAATGGGTGATTTCAGTCTTGCCAATTTATTATCAGCGCAAACGGCACATTGTTGAAACAGTGCAGAAGATTGATGTGCAAGATCAGCATAAAGTTAGTGAAGTGCTCTTGAATTTACGCTATGTACCAAACAAATTATGGTGGGCAGAATTTTCAACCGGTTTAGGCAAAGAAACTGCTAATACGTTTGGCACGCTTAACCAGAGGGCTAGTGACGTAATATACACACGTAAAGGTTTGGACGATTTAGTTTTTTCAGCTGGTGTAAATGCATATCCAGCTAAAAATTGGGCGATAGTGATGTACGGTTTGGGTGGTATTCCAGCAGATCGTAAATTAAGTACACTTGATTTGTTTGATACATTACTTGGTACGCGTTGTTATGCTTTAGGGGCAGGTTATGAGATATCATATGCTTTTTTTAATGATTTAGAGCGAGCATTAACGATTTTTTTTCAAAATCGTTTAATACACTTTTTTGGTCGCAATGGTTACCCGGCTTTAAGTTCTAAGCAAAGTGAAATTCATCTGGGTAATGTGACCGATTTTTTATTGGCATTACGTTATCGGTCCCAGCGCAATATTTATGAAGCTGGTTTTAACGTAACGGTATTTTCACAGGCTTATTTAAAATTACATCCGGGTTATTTAGCGACCAAGCCTTTTGCGCGCGAGAGTGCATATATCTCTTTCACGCATATCTGTAGCTGTTTTCCATTATTTACACACCCCGTATTATTAGGGGTTGGTGGCGATGTAACACGATCGGCTTTTTATGATATGCATGCACTGGCAGTCTGGTTTAATTTTAGCACTACTTTTTGATTGAAAATTACTTAGTATCGGCCCTGCGTCTGGTGATTAAGCAATCACAAGTGCCAGGACTAGTGGTAGCACAAATTAAGCAATCTCTTTTTGGTCCGACATGCTCAGCTAATTTAGTCTGCCAGCAGACGGCACAAATACTAGCACGAGTATGTGTTTCTTGGGCTATAGAACGAGGAGTTTTTTTTCTAGCACTTTTAGGGCGTTTCGTAGGGCTAGTTGTATCAGAAGTGGTCTTGGTAGAGTCAGTAGCTTCAACAGTATCAGCAGTATCATGGGGCGAGCGTGGTACTATAATTCTAAGTTTGGCGCGTGCTGGGGCATGAGTGACAGAGACTGCGGGGTCTTCTGTTGGCGTTGGAGCAGCAGCCGGTATAGCATCTTCAGGTACAGTTTTTTCCATGGCAACTATTAATGTACAGTTAGCTAATAATACACTTAAACTTAATTTTAAAATTAGTTTCAAAAAATCAATTCGTAAGTTACTCATAAAAAATTCTCCCCTGATTTTAAATTTATTCAGGGGAGAGTCTAACTAATTTTATTTTTAAAATTAAGTTATTTGTAAAATTTAACGTTTATCGCCGATACTTCCACCACAAGCACCGCCAGATCCGTCATCCGTTCCAGTCGCAGCAGCAGTAGCACCACTGGCACCAGCAGCTAATCTTGCATCAGCTTTAGCACGATGCGAAGTACAATTTGTTACTGCAGCGATATAGGTTTCAATTGCGGAATCTAATTTAGCTTTGGCTGTAGCACTATCTTCTGGAACGTAGTCGCTCAGTGGCGATTGGCTTCTGGCAACTCTAGAGCCTGCTTTGACAGCCCGTTCGGCTGCCAAATCTCGTCCTTCTTTGCGTAACTTAACTTGCTGAGCTAGTGTGTTTATCGTGGTCATGTAAAAATCAATATCTGCAGTAGTTGAAGTGCGTAATTTATTTCTTAGATGTGCAGTTTGAGCTGCTAATTCAGCAGATCGTAAATCACTAGATTCTTGTAAGCTATCAAAAGCTGCGTCGGCAAAAGAAGCGCCAATGCTGATCTCATGGCATTTGGCTTCTTGTAATATTTCAACCGCACCAGCAATATCAACCTCGGCGCCTTTGGCTCGCCGAACTAATTCTCGTTGCAGTCTGCTTACACGAATGCGGGTATTGCCGTCAGCATCTTTGCTTTTATATTCTTCTGGATAACCAGCAACTTGATATAGTACGCCGGCGAATCTGGTTGTTAACGGTAACGCACTAGTGTCAACAATTACTTTGGGCGTGGCGGCTAATTTTTCGGATGCTGCGGGTACTGGTTGTGTGATAGCAGGTGCCGGCTCAGGTGCTGGTGTAGCGGCAGCAGCGGGAGCACCTGTAATAATTGCATCTGTGCTATCAACTGTTGTTAGAGGTCCAGCAGGTCTAACTGGTGGAATTGTGCCATCTGCCATAGCACGTGGTGATCGTGGAGTAGTAGCAGATACCGCAATTGGTGCAACTGGAACTGTAATTGTGACTGGAGCAGCGGCCGCAGGACGTTTAAGTATGCCAGATTTACTCATGTCGGCAGCTACATCCGCATAGCTACGCGCTCCGGGAGCAGTCGATCCAGCTTTGCCTAACACTGTGCTTTCGGGTAATGGTGTATCAGTAGCGCTAGCAGTGCTGTCTATCGAACCAATCGGTGAAGTTGTGAGGGCAAATGATGGCGCAGCAGCGGGTGCCTTTGCAGGCGTAGTTTTATAACTATTAGCTCTTCTGCTATAATCCATGCTACAACTATCTGAGCTAACACTTAGTAATAAAATTAGCGACAGTGGTGCGATGGTTAAGCGCATAATTGGTTTTAGCTTCATTAAACCTACTCCTGGCTTTAATTTTAATCGAGATTAATTTCCGGCCAAGTTTATCGCAAACTACTTGCAGATTGCAATCTTTAATTTTTAATTTTTTTAAGATTTAATTTGTAAGTTTTTGGTGTAAATTAATTACTATACTTTTTAAAATTATTAAAAATTTTTTCTAAACTTTAGCAACGAAAAGAGGGTCTCGTGCCGATCGAAATTACTAACGAAAACTTTGAATTAGAGATTGAACAGGCGCCAGAGCCGGTAATTTTAGATGTCTACGCCACTTGGTGCGGACCATGTCAGCAGATGGCACCACATTTTGATGAGCTGGCGCAGGAATATCGTGGCAAGATCAGATTTGCGACTTTAAATGTTGATCAAGCACGGGAAATCGCGATTAACCTGGGCATAAGTTCTGTGCCAACTTTGGTCTTTTTCAAAGCCGGTAAAATGGTTGGCAAAGAAACTGGCTATATGAGTAAGCGTGATTTACAAGCACAAATCGAACAGCGTTTAGGCTAAATTAGCAGGCCCTCCAAAGAGGGCCTGAATTACTTGGTAAGAAAGCTAGCTAATTTAATTAAAATTATTTTTTACTAGCTAAATTATTATAGTGACCTTGCATGATTAGCATGCCAGCTGGTGTTACAAAACTAGCCATAATGCAATAAATCAAGACGTTAGACTCACTTTTAGACTTTAAAACATATTTTACAAATGCTTGAGAATATTTATACCAAAAATAGATATGTGCACCGGGAATAATTACTAAAAAAGTGGTCGGAATGTTGCCGCCCAGCTCATTTAGATCGTCTTTAGTAGTTTTCGACCAATAGATAAAATAGATTCCCAGCGTAAGAATAGATAATAAAAAAGTGGCAACTAAATTACGATACTTAAAGGCCATGAAACTACTCCCAAAATTATTTTAATTAAATAATTATTCCAGCTTGAGTCTTACTAACTTTAAAATTTAGTGTCAATATACTGCATAATATCTCCTAAATGCAGCAGCTATTTTTTATCTTGGAGCTCAACACCTAAAGTAATTAGTTGGTTTCTTAGGCGATCGGCCTCAACCCAATTTTTATTTTCGCGGGCAATTATGCGCTGGTCAATTAGAGTTTGAATTTCGGGCGTAATTAGAATTTCTGGTTCTATTAATGGCATTAAAGTTAATCCCAAAATATTTTGTAAGATTTTTTTAACACACACAAATTGGGTAAGATCTGTCCTTAGAATATCTAAGCTTTCATATAAGACCCCAAACAGACCAGAAGTATTTAGATCTTGGCACAGGAAATCGAGCATTTTTTGCGCGATGGGTGACTTGCTAATCTCAGTTAGATCCAAACTCTGGGTTTGAAGTGTATCTATGTTATTATCTTGGTTTATAAAATTAGCTTCTATTTGGGAAAAAGTTTTGCAAAGCTTCTGGTAAGTTTTACGATCGATTTCTAAATCAGCAAAAGAAAAATCTAGTGGGGCAGAATAATTGTGCTTCACAAAATGGTATCTTAGGACCATTGGATCGAACTGTTTAAATATATCTTGCAGCGTGAAAAAATTATCGAGCGATTTGGACATTTTTTCTTTATTAATTCTAACGAAAGCATTGTGTACCCAATATTTAGCAAATGGCGCTGGGAAAACACCTTCAGATTGGGCGATTTCATTTTCATGATGTGGAAAAATTAGATCCATGCCACCACCATGAATATCAATCTGTTCACCCAAATGTTTAGCAGCCATAGCAGAACATTCAATGTGCCAACCAGGACGACCCCAACCCCATGGGCTAGCCCAGAAACTATGCTCTGGTTCAGATTTCCAGAGTGCAAAATCAAGCGGATTCCGTTTGCGTTGATCGATTTCTACGCGGGCACCAGCTTGCAAATCAGCTAGATTACGTTTTGATAGCTTGCCATAATCTGGGAACTGATCGACAGCATAATAGACATCGCCATCGACTACATAAGCTTTATGATTAGCGATTAGTTTAGTAATTAAAGTTATAATTTCTGGAATAGTTTGGGTTACTAGGGGTTCAAAATCTGGAGATAAGCAATTTAAATTTTGCATGTCTTGTTGATAAGCGTGCATGTATCTTTGTGCGATTTCAGGATAACGCATTTGGTCGTCAAATTCTTTAATTGCCCGATTTAATAGTTTGTCATCGATGTCGGTAAAATTACGGCAGTAAGTTACTTGATAGTTTAATAATCTTAATAATCTTAATAATAGATCGAAAGTGACATAGCAGCGACCATGGCCAATATGTGCATAATCGTATGGCGTAATACCACAAACGTACATGCGAACGGCTTGATTGTTTTGGGGGATAAATTGTTCAGTTTGGCCGGATAATGTGTTGGTTAAACTTAAATTTTGAGTTGGATAATTTTGATTTGGTTTGGTCATGATTAATTCTTAATTGTTAATTATGGGTGATTAATTTTTAGTTTTTTTGATAATTAATTTCAGCGTAACAGATATTAGTGAGATTGAAATAGTCAATTATCTGGTCAATTTTTCAGAAACTAGTATCATTATGTTGTTTTTAAATTGTTTTTGATTTTTTAAAAATAATAAAACATTAAAAAAGAGCATAGGTAATAGTATTTGTAGCAGGCGCGTTGCATGCAACCGTGTTGGTGATTGTTTTTAATCTATGGTAAATCAGCTGCAGTTTTTGAATCAGGCCCTGAAGAGATCGAGATGGTTGTTGGTAGTGTTAGCACTTAGCCAGCACTGTAATATTATAGCGCAAACTAATTCTAAAACTAAATCTACTCAAGTTTCTCCGGTAGTTCCTGCTACGGCAGTTGTGACTAATAGTGCAATTTTTAATAAATCCAAAACAATTAAAAATATTGTTTTGGATCGTCATACACCTAATCGTTTTTTAACAGATGAAGCAATTTTAAGTTTATTGCCATATTACGAAAACGAATATTTTAGTCCGGCTAAAACTAGTACTGCCATTAGTAAGTTATATGATTTTAATGCACCTTTTGGTTATTTTGATCAAATTAAAATCATGGGTGAATTGCTAGATGATCATAGTATGAATTTGCATATTGTGACCTATGAAAAACCAATTTTGACTGAAGTGTTAGTCGAAGGCAATAAGCAGATCAAATTTGAAGATCTTGATAAAGCATTAAAATTTGCTGAAATTCACGCTTTAAATCAAGGTGATATTAAGCGCATGATTACTAAAATTATGGAGCTATATCGGGAAAAAGATTTTCATCATGCCGTAGTTAATACCGAGATCCGTAAAGATCAAGATGGTCAGGATACGATTTTAGTTTTAAAAATTACGGAAAATTCAGTTTGTTTGGTGAAAAAAGTTCGTTTTAATGGTAACCACAAAATTTCCGCTAAACAGTTGCGCGGTGTAATTTTTACTCGCGAAGATTGGATTTTAGGCGTCATGAATAAATCTGGTAAATTTGTACCAGAAAACTTGGATATGGATCGACATTTAATTGAAGGTTATTATCGTAGCCACGGTTATATGAAAGCGCATGTTGATCGCGTACAAGTAGATCAGCATCCCAAAACTGGCCACTTTAATATTATATTTCACGTAACTGAAGGTGATTTGTATACCATTAATAGTGTGCAAGTAGAGGGCAACGAAATTTTGCCTACCGAACAGTTACTAGAAGTTATTCAAGTTAAACCTGGTGATGTGTATTCAATTAAAGCAATTCGTGAGTCCATGGAAGATTTGCGCACTATGTGGGGACGTCACGGTTATATTTTTGCCGATATTTCACCCGCTATTGTGCCAGATGAAGAACGTAAAACAGTTGATATAGCTTTTAATTTTGATTTAGGTGGTAAAGTACGTTTAAATCGCGTAAATATTATTGGTAATAAAAAAACACGCGATGCAGTAATTAGGCGTAATCTATTGGTTGAAGAAGGGGAAGTTCTGACTTCAATTGAAATGGATATGTCTAAAACTGCCGTATCTCGTTTAAGCTATTTCGATTTCCGCGATGGTGTAAATTGGAAAATTAATCGGATCGGTGACGATGAAGTTGATCTCGATTTAGTTTTAAAAGAAATTAATACCGGAAAGCTTGGTTTCCAAATGGACTTTGGTGGTACGCCTAGACGGCATGGTACTGAGAAGAACCCAACTGGTGCGCCAGGTTCTTCAATTAAAGTTAATACTTATATTCGTGATATAAATTTATTTGGTCAAGGTTACTTTTTTGACGTAAACGGCACATGGAGTAAACAAGAGTGGGGTTTCGCTTCTTCATTTATGAATCCCTACACCTTTGATCGACCATTAATGACCAGGCTAGAAGGTTTTTTTAAGACCCGTGAATTTTATAATGAATTACACAGCGTTGATTCATTTCATGAAAGACGAGCTGGAATGACCGGTGCTGCTGGTTTTGATTGGAATTCGCTGCATTTTGGTCGCACTAAATTTGAATATTTATGTTCCTTAGAAAAGTTTAGTTATGGTAAAACTACTACCGGAGTTGAAAATCGCGTAGTAGTAGATCGTCGCTTTGCCGGCGCAGCCTTATTACAAGATGTCTTAGATCGGCAGTTCCAATCGGCCGTGATGGTCACTTTTGAAAATATTATCAATCAAGATTATCGCAATCGTGGGCAGCATCCATCTGGTGGGCATAAATGGCTCCTAGATATTCGTTCTGGGTTTTCAGCTGATAAGCAGAGTGATTATGGTTTCTATAAGTTTGAATTCGATACTGTTTGGTATAACCAATTAATTGAGCGCGATAAATTAGTTTTAGCTTTACACTTAAACGCTGGCTTAGCTAAAAATGTGGGTAGTCATGGCGTACCATATATGGAACTATTCCACGTGGGTGGCCCAGATAGTGTGCGTGGATTCTTCTTTGGTGAAATTGGACCAATGATCGGTGACAACTCAATTGGTGCTACTAAGTCGTTTATTATCAATGCCGAACTTTTATTCCCACTAGCTGGAGATATGGTACTCAAAGGGGTGCTATTCTACGATGGTGGTTCAGGTTGGGGCGTAGCTAACCAAAAACAACTTGAGCAGATTGATCCAGGATTATGTTTAATTACGCATAAACATTTTGACTATCGTCAATCGATCGGTTTTGGTATTCGGATGACTCAGCCGCAACCTATTCGGGTAGACTGGGGCTTCAAACTTGATCGTCGTCCGGGTGAATCAGCCGGCGAGGTGCATTTCAGTACTTATCGCGAGTTCTAATTCGTAGAGCTTGATTTTTCAACTTAAAATTTTTTAGATTGCGAGTAAATCTAGTGAAGTAGCTGCTAGATCGAAAGTGATTGATAATCTCATGCATAAATTAGCTAAGAATAAACTCTGGTTAGTGCTTTTCATAGGCGCTAATCTTTTTTTGATTTTCTTGCAGATTTACAAAAACTCGATTTTCGTGGAAAAAGCGTATGCGCAACAGCGGCTAGAGCGTGAAAAAAAACAACTAATTAAATGCAAGGCTCATCTGATCGCAGAATTACACGCACAACAAGCACATGCTAAAATTAAGCAATTTGCCATGACACAGTTAGGTATGTGTAAAATAGAATTAAAGCAGATTAGAAAACTGGAGCAAGCTAAAAATGAAAATTAGTGCGATCTGTCGTAAGCGCAGTATTATTGTTTTTTTCAGTTTTGCGATTTTATATTTAATTTTGTTACTTAATTTATTTAATATTCAGATTTTAAATCAAAATTTTTATTTAAAATTAGCTCATGATCAACATACTATTTCAATTACTAGCTATCCAGATCGAGCACCGATTATTGATCGCAATCGCAAACCAATTACGCTTAATCGCGATAGTGTAGCAGCTTTTATTTTGCCTCATAAGTTAACTGAACCACAAAAATTAAACAGTTTCTTACGTAAAAATTTCCCTGATGCTTATCGGCGTTTAGCTCAGCATAAAAATAAATACTTTATGTATGTCCAGCGCAGATTAACGCCAGCACAACAGGCGTTAATTAAAAAAACTAACTTGTTAGATATCAAATTAGTCAGTGAGCCTAGCAGATTTTATTTACTGGAAACTTTAGCCCCCGTAATAGGTATCGCTTCGATCGACAATCAGGGTTTATTCGGCTTAGAGCGTAAATATAATCAGTTATTAAGCGGCGAATCATCGATTTTTGATTTGGAGAAAGATGCGCGCTCTGGCAGATTTTATTTTAAAAAAGCTACTACTCAAACTGGCACCGAAGGCCAAGAGCTGCAACTAACTATCGACAGTGAACTACAGTTTTTAGCTGCTAGCGAATTGCAAGAAACTGTTGATACATATAGTGCTCAAGAAGGAGCCGTGGTTATTTTAGACCCAGTTGCGGGCGATGTTCTAGCGTTAGTTAGTGCGCCCAGCTTTGATCCTAATCAAGTTAGTAAACTAGATTTAAATTTAACTAAAAATCGACCCATCAGCGAAACCCATGAACTTGGTTCTGTGATGAAGCCATTTGTTGCGCTAGCAGCACTGGAAGAGGGCGTAGTTACACCAGACGAGCTAATCGATTGTGGCGGTAAAAAAGAGGTCATGGTAGATGGCATGCGCATCACTACAGTATTACCAGATGGAATTATTCCATTTTGGCAGGTGATTACACGATCTAATAATATTGGCATGGTTAAAGTTGCTAAAAAACTAGGTCCCAAATTATATGATTATTATCGTAAAATGGGTTTTGGCATTAAGACCAATTTAGGTTTAGAAGGTGAGCAGGCTGGCTTTGTTTCACATCCTAAGAATTGGTCCAATCGTTCAATAGTATCGCTTTCATTTGGTTACGAAATCTCAGCGACACTTTTGCAGTTAGCGCAGGCGATGAGTTTGGTTGCTAATCATGGCTATTTAGTCACACCCAGATTAATTTTGGAACCAGGACAAACACCGCTCGTCCCGAGCGAAGTCGAGGGATGGCTAACGAAAAACAGCCAATCAACAAAAGCTAAATTGACAGATAGCAACTCACTAGCGCCTAAATTATTAGATCATAAAACTAAGCGGGTTTTTTCCGAAAAAACTATTAATCAAATGCGCAAAATTCTACAAGAAAACGTGCAAGCTGGGACTGGTAAGAAAGCGTATATTCAGGGCTATGAGATTTTTGGTAAAACGGGTACTGCTAATTTAGTTGTTAATGGCAAATATTCGAAACAACACAATATTTACTCTTTTGTGGGCTTTGTAGAACGGGGTAGCTATAAACGTGTGATCGCAGTTTATGTGAAAGATTCGCCCCAGTCAGGATTATTAGCCTCGATGGTCGCTGCACCACTCTTTGAGAAAATTGCCGAAAAAATGATTATTCATGATAAGTTATTAAATTAATTTTGGAACTTATTTTTGGGAGATAAGTATGTATATTTTAAATTTACAGGCTCTAGTCACAGATTTAAAAAAACATAAATTTAGTGCTAGTGATCAGCGAAAGTATTTTTGGAGTTGGCTTTTAAGCTACAGTTTATTTTTATTATTACCAGTGATCTATCTATTACGTGTTGAGCAAGATCTATTAGCGTTAGTATTAGTTGGTGTACAATTGTTGATTTTGTTATTAGTGTCGAGATTTAGCTATCGTACACCAAGAAATCAAAATTCTGTGTCTTCAGGAGCGCAGTTTAGCGCTGTAGCATTTGTACAGCTCATGCGAATTTTATTTTTAATAATCTTAGAAGTAGTTATGTTAGCGCTGGCAGCCCTAATTATTGGGGCAATTGTATTTTTAGTTTATAAATTAGGTGAATTGCCCAGTTTGGCTGGCTATAATTTGCTAAATTACAGATTATTGGCTGGTTTACTATTAATATTAATTATGTTTAGTGGCTTTTTGATATTTAAATTAATTTTTACTAGTTTTCTCAATTCTGAATTGGCTAAGTTTTTAGATAAGAAAATTAAACTTTTTTTTAATGAACAAGAATTTTCAATTTTAAACTCACCTGCCATATTATCTGGATATTTAACTCCTTGGAGTTGTTGTAATAACCATAGTGGTAACCATAAATGTACAGCGTGGCGTAGGTGCCAGTATGGCCGAAGATTCAATACTCGATATGCCGTAGCATTATTTGTGCTGGGTTTAATTTTCTTCGCTACATTCTCTGCTTATCCATTCTATAATTATACTTATGCTTCAATTACATTGTGTATTTCACTAATATTATTTCAGCTTTTTTGGTTGCGCCAAGTTAGTGTTGCACTAAGTGATGTTCTGTAATATTTAAACCGTAACTATTGTTTTAAATTGATTCTTAGGCGCTTTTTGCTACTATTGTCATAGTTTATATTACGATAATAGTAGCTAGTTAATTAATTTTATAATGCTTCGAGGGCAAAATGATCAAACGAAATTCAAATTCACCTAAATTTTTATTATTGCTGTTAGCAATCTCTACTACTAGTGTTGTTAGTGCTATAGACGAGTTTAGCATTAGACAAGAACGACTTAGAGTTAATTATCCATCTGCTTTTTTTATCAAGTGCGCTATTAATGGCGAAGAATATCGTTTTTTTGGACTAGATGGTGTAAATCAAGTTATGGCGCCTTTATTATGCGAAATAAATGCTGTGATTGATAAATGTGCGCGTATGCTAGTTGTAGAAGAAACTGCAGTCAAGGCCGAAGATGTTGCACGAATAAAGCGGATCGAAGCCAGAGCAGCTGTGTCGATGACTTCACCTAAAGATGTAGCATTGGTGAAACTTGCTCAGGAGGCTATTAAGCATGCTAGCGCGCAACGAGCTCGAGCCAGGCTTGCTAAAGAATTACAGGATAGAGCTATCGCAGGATTTCCTGCCGCTGGTGCCGCAATAATATGTAAAATTATGGATGAAATAGATCCACGCTAATTTTAAAGTTATAATGCTTTGGGAGCAAAATGATTAAACTAAATTCAAATTTATCTAAATTTTTACTGATGCTATTAGTAACCTGTACTACTAGTGTTGTTAGCGCTGTGGATGAAATTGACCGGTTGCAAGAGATGTTTATAGTTGCTTTTCCACCTGCTGCATTTATCGAATGCGCTGGTCTTAAGAAAGAAGCACGTAAACAGGTTATGTTATATATGATGGCGGGGGTGAGGGCTGACCTTGGTCAGGATAGCACGAATCAAGCAAACCGTATTATTGAACCTATAGTAAATAACTTCGATACTACAATTGATTTGTGCGCGCGTACGCTAATTGCAGAAAAAGCTGCAATCAAGGTCGAAGGTATTGCACGAACCAAGCGGACCGAAGCCAGGAGAGCTGTGGCTATGACTTCGCCTAAAGATGTAGAAGTAGTGAAATTAGCTCAGGAGACTGCTAGGTATGCTAGAGAATTACGAATTAGGGCTGTGCGAGCTAAAGAGCTGCAGGATCAGGCTATCGCAGTTTTTCCAGCCGCTGTAGCTGCGATAGTGCGTAAATTTATGAATAGCTAGCAGAGCTCGAAATTAATATTTAATCAGCCATTGTACCGACTTGAAAATGTCTGCATCTGGATCATATCGTAGCTGTTCAAGACGATTGCGGTTATCGTAAATTCTATTGAAACTATCTGATCGATAAACTTTAGCAGAATTATTTTGTTGTGGTCCAAAATGGGGTATTCCAGAATTGCTGTTTAGAGTTAAACAAGCAAATACTAAAAAAGTAAAAAATAGAGCTCTTCCGTAACTATCTTGAAATAAAATTTTTTCCCGCTCGTCCCGAGTGTAATCGAGGGATGTTGCGAGTAGAAACTGTGAATTACGGAAGAAGTCTAATATAAAAAGATTTGAAACTGTAATTATCAGCTTGTTAAGTTGCTTCACTACTACTCGCAAGTTTTAACCAATTGTTTAATCTAAAATTGCGGTATTAAAAATTACATGTTTAGTTTAGGTTGTCAAATTAACTAAAAAAGGGATGTTATACGCACCCCTTTTTAGTTAATATTTAATAAATTTAGATAGCTTGATCAGCCGCAATTGAACTATCTACAGCCGAATTGTCAACAGGCGCATCAGCTGAACTGTTAGCAGCAGCAGGCGCTACAGCATTACCAGCTATGGCGCAAGCGGTGACACTATCATCAGCGCTAATAGTAGTGCTATCATCAGCAACAACTCCATCATCTGAGCCACAATCAGTAGCAGCAGCAGCAACAACAACAACAGTGTCATCACTAGCAGCATTATTAACTACATCGCTGTCATCATTATCATCGCTGTCATCGGCATCAGCAGTTGCATCACAGGCAATATTTACACCATCAATTTTAATCGTAATCGTAATTTCTTTTTTGGGGTCACGCGTTTTTTTAGCAACTTTAGCTTTTTTGTCGCAATGTCCAGTTGCAGTCATATCGCAACAGCTAGCTAACGCTGTCTTTTTCCTGCGACAAACTTTCTTAGCTGCAGTACAACTAGTAGCGGCGCTTAGCTCGATGGCAGCTAAACTGTTGATTAATAATGCCATCAAAATAATTGTAGATTTTTTGTGTGTCATTTTGCTCTCCTTAATAACACAGATTACAAATACCTATACAATTTTATGTATATACTCCAAAAAAATTTTAAAATACAGTTAATTACTTATGGTGCTAAATTGTAATTAAACTGTTTTATTTTAGTTTTTAAATGGGGTTTTAATTGATGGTAATGCACTTTTTTGGGATACTGCTATAGTGTTTTTTTAGTTTAAATTATGTTTAGAGGCGATTTGATGCAAAATAAATTTAAATATTGGTTAGTTTTGCTGCTGTCGATTTCTTTTAATAGCGTGATTAGTGCTATGGAAGCTAGTGGTGCTGTCGGTGGTGGTGGAGGTGGTGCTGCCGGAAGTCATTTCACTGACAGAGGTATTTCTGACGCTAAATCTAGGTATCAGAGATCTGTTAGGCATTTATTAAGAGCAACTTTTGGTACAATGTTTACAGATAGCTATATCAGTTCGAATTCGAAAGAGCAATTTGTAGCAGAATTTAATCGACGGGCAGATAGTCAAATCAGACCGCTCACCATAGGTAATTGCAGCTGTTGTCCTACCGGAAGGAATGATCTGGTTTATAAACATATCAACGCTAAAATTCTAAATACAGCACTTGAAATGCGTGTTTCTCAAATATCGCTGATAAAAACAAATACATATATGTGGCAAGCGGGACCACATGTCGGAGATCCTATAATACAAGTAACGCCCTTAGATGATTTTGTCTTTGAAGGTGAAAAAGTTGCCGATATGACATCAGAGCAATTTTATGTGGCAGCTACAAGAATTAAAACTGCTTTTCGCGATCATAAGCTTAAGCATGTGCGTGCTGTAAGAAGCGTGAGGGGTATGCATTAAGTAAGTTACAACACTTAATTAAGCATAAGTTAAATAATTAGGGCCAAGTAGATTCACTTGGCCCTAATTATTTATAAGTATTTAAATTTAAAGTTTAGTACATGCCTGGCATGCCACCCATACCACCCATTGAAGGTGCAGATGGAGTTGGGGTTTTTTCTTCAGGTTCTTCAGAAATCATGGCTTCTGTAGTTAATAGGAGGCCAGAGATCGAAGCAGCATTTTGCAATGCTGTACGTGCTACTTTAGCTGGATCGATAATCCCAGCAGCGATCATGTCGGTATATTGACCAGTTTTAGCATCGAAGCCAAATGAAACAGATGGATTCTTTTTAACTTCATTAACGATGACTGAAGCTTCATGGCCAGCATTAGTTACGATTGCTCTAATTGGTTCTTCAAGTGCACGATATACAATTTGCACACCGAGTTTTTCATCGTTTTCTAAGCCAGTTAGACTATCTAAAGCTTGTTGTGCTTTCAGTAAAGCTATGCCGCCACCAGCGATGATACCCTCTTCAACTGCTGCACGAGTTGCATGGAGCGCATCTTCAATACGATCCTTCTTCTCTTTCATTTCAGTTTCAGTAGCTGCGCCAACTTTAATTACGGCTACGCCGCCAGATAACTTAGCTAAGCGTTCTTGCATTTTTTCTTTGTCATAATCTGAGCTGCAATCTTCAATTTGGCTGCGAATCATCTTAGTGCGAGCTTTAATTAAATCTTGATTGCCGTAACCATCGATAATGGTGCAGCTATCTTTAGTGATTAACACTTTTTTAGCTTGCCCAAGATCGTCAAAAGTAGCGTTTTCTAATCTTAAGCCAATTTCTTCTGAGATTACTGTAGCACCAGTTAAGACTGCGATATCGTCTAGCATGGCTTTACGACGATCACCGAAGCCAGGTGCCTTTACAGCAACAACATTTAGTGTGCCGCGCAGTTTGTTAACGACTAAAGTCGCTAAAGCTTCGCCTTCAATTTCTTCAGCAATAATTAATAGCGATTTACCTGATTTAGCAATTTGCTCTAAAATTGGTAAAAGAGCTTTCATGCTGCTGATTTTTTTGTCGTAAAGTAAAATTGAAGTTTCGCTTAAACTAGCTTCCATTTTTTCAGAATTAGTCACGAAATATGGCGATAAGTAGCCACGATCAAACTGCATGCCTTCTACAACATCTAGTTCGTTTTCCATGCCTTTAGCTTCTTCGACGGTGATCACACCATCACGACCAACACGTTCCATAGCTTCAGCGATCTGTCTGCCAATAACAGTATCAGAGTTAGCAGAAACAGTAGCTACTTGTTCGATTTCTTTGCGACCACTAACTGGTTTAGCTTGTTTTTTAATTTCAGCTACCACAACTTCGACCGCTTTTTCGATGCCACGCTTTAGTTCCATCGGATTAGCACCGGCAGTAACATATTTATTGCCTTCGCGAAAAATCGCTTGAGCTAAAACAGTGGCAGTAGTTGTACCATCACCAGCGACATCAGCTGTACGACTAGCAACTTCACGCACCATTTGGGCGCCCATGTTTTCTAAACGATCTTTTAATTCGATCTCTTTAGCAACTGAAACGCCATCTTTAGTAATTATTGGTGAGCCGAAGCCTTTTTCGATGGCTACATTGCGACCTTTGGGCCCGAGGGTGACTTTAACCGCATCGGCTAGTGTATTAACACCATCTAAAATTTTATGACGAGCAGCTTGCCCGAAAATGATTCTCTTGGATGACATATGCTTATTCCTAAACTTGTCTGTATTTTTTAAACTGTTTTTTCGATGACGCCTAAAATTTCTTCTTCGCGTACGATTAAATAATCGTTACCAGCATCGGTTCCGGTATATTTGCCAATAAACACGGTATCGCCGACTTTAATAGTTAAAGGTAACACGGAGCCGTCAGTTAAAACTTTACCATTACCAGTTGCGATAACTGTAGCCTGTTGGGCTTTATTGTCAGTAGCCGAAGCCGGGATATATAAGCCACCAGTGGTTTTTGGATTATCTTCTAGTCTTTTAACTAGAATTTTGTCATGTAAAGGACGTAGTTTGTCGAACATGATTTGATCGATCCTTCCTAATAGATTGAGTATATATTTGCTTAGATTTTTATAATATTTAGTATATCTGGTGATATTTTTAAGACAAGCTTCAGACCAGAATATCTACAATGCAAGACTAAGATTTTTAACTGATAAAATTATTATAGATAAAATCCGGCGGGGCCAAAATAGCCCCGCCGGATTTTATTTGTTTAGATTCTAGATCTAAG
>CANKEI010000011.1 GCA_947481115.1 bacterium | reverse complement strand
TGTTAACTCGCCTTTAATAGCATCTAACGCTACTTTGGCCTTAAAACTAGCACTATGTTTTTTTCGTATCATATTTGCCTCCTGGCTATTACTATTTTGAAGGCAAAATTATATCTTAGCTAGTGGTCCGAATTTAGGGGTTCACCATACAGCTATAAAAACAAGAGTTTAGGTCAGTTTGGAATATTATTTAGATATTAGACTTCTTCCGTAATTCACAGTTTCTGCTCGCAACATCCCTCGATTACACCCCAGGCTTCGTTAAGACTTCTCCGGGCTACACGTCGGGACGACCGTGTCCGGCATAGCCTCTGACGACGCCTGGAGCGAGAAAAAGCTATCTTTTTTGACTAAAATGATTTTTAAAGAGATTATTTTAAAAATTGTTCATAGTATTGCTGTTATGGTTCAAATTGCTAATTCTAATTCGCTCTGCTAACTTGATAGCCAAGATTATAATTAAATTTATACTTAATTTGGTTATAGAACTCTTAATATAACTTGGGTGCTATAACTTAAATAATATTCTTGGGTACTTAATCGATCGAATTATATGTCTAAAGCGACTATTTTAATAGAATTACAGCAATTACAAACAGGGTTCCAGCAGGCGCTAGCCCAGGCCACGCAACCAGCTAGTTTAGAACAAGTTCGGATAAAATTTCTCAGTCGTCAGGGTTTAATTCCAGAATTTCTTAAGCAAATTAAAGATCTATCTCCAGAAGATAAAATTAAATTCGGGCCGCAATTACAAGAATTTAGAAAAACTAGTGAACAAGAGTTTTCAACTAAGCAAGCTTTAATAGCTAGCCAAAATATACCAGTCCAAAATATACAGACTCGAGATGCGCAAACTCAAAACATACAAATTAGCTCTAAAATTAACTTAAATTTAACTTTAGACCCCTCCAGTGAATTACCCAATCAAAAATTTGGCAGCTTACACCCATATACGCAAGTTATCGAAAAGTTAGAAAATATTTTTATTTCCATGGGCTTTAGAATTGCGGAAGGTCCAGAGTTAGAAACCGAGTTTAATAATTTTACTGCTCTAAATATTCCCGATGATCATCCAGCGCGTGATTCGCAAGATACTTTTTGGTTACGGTTACCCCAGCAATTGATGCGTACCCAGACTTCACCCGTACAGATTCGCGAACTCTCTAAACAAGAGTTGCCAGTGGCGGTCATCGCAGCTGGCAGAGCTTATCGTAACGAAGCGACGGATGCTTCGCATGATTGTGTGTTTATGCAGCTGGAGGGTCTATTAGTCGATAAAAATATTTCTGTAGCCAATTTATTAGGTACTTTAAAAACTTGTTTGCGGGCGATTTTTGAGCGTGAAGATTTAGATATTAGGGTGCGCCCGGGCTTTTTCCCCTTTGTAGAGCCTGGTTTAGAAATCGACATGTTATGTCCGTTTTGTACAGCTGGTTGTTCAGTTTGTAAACGCACTCGTTGGATCGAAATTGTGGGCGCTGGGCTAGTGCACCCCAATGTGCTACGGGCTTGTGGTGTCGATCCACAGGAGTATTCTGGTTTTGCATTTGGCTTTGGATTAACGCGCTTAGTTATGCTGAAATATGGCATTAACGATATTCGTTTATTACACAGTGGAAAGTTAGATTTTTTAACACAATTTTAAGCTAGTAGTTTAGCGGAGCAGTAGTATGGATCTTTTAAAAGCTATTATACCGGCCGCCGGCCAAGGGTCACGTTTTATGCCCTACGCTAAAGCGATCCCCAAAGAAATGTTACCTCTTCTAGACAAGCCTGCCATGCATTATGTCGCCGAAGAAGCACTCGCAGCGGGCGTGCGCGATTTGCTAGTGGTAACTGGCCCATCTAAAGGGTCGATCGAAGATTATTTTGATCAAACTCAAGCTTGGCGAGAATATGCCCAAACGGCTGGTAAAACACAACA
Source organism: bacterium (assembly GCA_947481115.1). GTDB lineage: Bacteria > Babelota > Babeliae > Babelales > JABDEC01 > CANKVQ01. The sequence continues at coordinate 19,291 of CANKEI010000011.1, read as the reverse complement.
GTTTGCCGGATGGTTGCACTTGGTCGAAAATCTCCAGTTTTCTTATGTGCGGCAATCAGAGCCTTTAGGTTTAGGACATGCAATTTGGAGTGCCCGGGGTTTAATTGGCAAAGAATATTTTGGCGTCATGTTACCCGACGATCTAATTTTGTCTAAAACGCCAGGTTTATTACAGTTGTTACGCGTAGCACGACAAGAGCGGGCTAGCGTCATAGCCGTACAAGAAGTGTCCCGTGATCTGCTCTCAAACTATGGCGTGATCGAAGTGCGTAAACAGATTACGCCTAATTTATTTCAGGTTGGTAGCTTAGTTGAAAAACCAGATTCTAAGTCTGCGCCCTCTAATTTAGCGATAATTGGCAGATATGTTTTATCGCATAAAATCTTTGGGGCTTTAGACGAGCTATTAGAACAAGATCATGGCTCTGAATTACAATTGACTGATGGCATTGCTAGTATGATTCGGCAGGGTGAAAAATTATTTGCCATTAAAGTTTCTGGGATGCGTTACGATTTAGGTACGCCATTGGGGTGGTTGAAAGCTACCATTGGTATGGCTAGCCAGGATCCACGCTATGCGACACAGGTTCGGGAATTTTTAGGTTCGTTAGATAGTATTGATTCGTTTGTTTATAATCATGGCAAAGTTTTAGAGCATTACGAACAGTAGTTTCTAGTACTTATTTTTGAGTTTTTACTAAACTATTGAAATTTTATAGTTGTATTTAATAAAATTTAAATTATTAAATACAACTATTTTAGTTTTACTAGTTTATAATTTTAACTTGGAAATGGGGCAGGGACATGCGTGCAGTATTAAAAATTTTAGCAGTGGTATATCTAGTTTGCGTAGTTTTTAAGACTAGGCCGCACTATACCATTTTGGGCTTAGAAGAACGGGCGCGGCAACTTGAGTTGCATTTAAAACAAGAACTTAAAGATACTGAAACTAGTTTGTCAGCTAAAATTAAGAATTTAAAAGTTTAAAAATTGTAGATAATTATGATTATCTACAATTGTATTAAGATTGCTTGGAGTAATAATAGTGTTAGTAAACTTTTCAACAATTTTTAAATTACTATTTTTTAATGGGCTTGTTTTTATTAATTCCCAGTTATTTAGCGCGATTGGTTGTTTAACTTGCCCTCACTCGATTGATAAATCTGAGCATGAACTATATCGGCCAGTTGCTTGCAGCTGCGCATGTCAGCGGACTAGTCCAGCGCGCGGCGAATGTGCCGACTGTCACCATTTTGGTGACCCCAACCGAGGCTTTAAATTAGTTAACCAGGATTTGCGCTAATATTATTTGAAATTTTAGCTTAGATCGTTTACTTTTGTGCAGATATCACGCTCTCAATATTTAGACAAGAAAGTTTGCATGAGAAAGTATCTGCAGTCCCAAGTAGTTTTAACTGGTTTAGCTGTTTTTGCCATGTTTTTTGGCGCAGGAAATTTAGTTTATCCCATCGAAATTGGTATGAAATCTGGTAGCCACAACTTGTTGGGCATGTGTAGTTTTTTACTTACAGCCGTAATTTTACCAGTGATTGGACTGGTAGCCATGTTGATGTACGATGGTAATTATAAACAATTTTTTGGCCGGTTAGGCAAATGGTCAGGCGACATTGCGATTTTGATTTGCATGTTAATTATTGGGCCTATCATTGCGATACCCCGCATTACAACTTTGTCACACACCATGATGGCGCCATTTATACCGCCTATGTCAAGTCTAGTTTTTGCGCTAATCTTTTTTACAATTACTTTTTTATGTGTCTTTCGGGAAAATAAAATTGTGGGCTTGCTGGGTAAAATATTTTCGCCAGCCAAGTTAATCGCACTGTCAGTAATTGTTTGCTGGGGCCTATGGAACGCTACGGGTTATGTACCAATCAATTTAACGGACTGGCAAATTTTTAAAGATAGTCTTTTAACTGGTTATAAAACTTTAGATTTGCTGGGGGCGATATTTTTCTCAGCGATTATCATTAATCTTTTAAAAATCGATAACTCTGAGCGTAAAGTCGCGATGCGCGATCTGGTCAAAGTTGGTCTAAAAGCGGGTTTAATTGGGGCTGGGCTACTAACGATTGTTTATTTTGGGCTAAGTTATCTGAGCGCTTTCCACAGTCATGGTTTAGCTGGCACAGATCCAGATGTCTTATTCAGAGAATTGTCATTTAGAGTTTTAGGGCACTATGGTGCAGCAATAATTGGCGTGATCGTGATGATGGGTTCGCTCTCGACTGCAATTGCTTTGACAGCTGTTTTAAGTGAATATTTACGGCATGATATTTTATATAACAGAGTTACATTTGCACAATCAGCAGTCTTAGTGTTATTAGCCTGTGTGCCATTATCGATCTATGGTTTTGGCATGGTGATTAAGCTAACTGGTGGCCCAATTCTATATATTGGTTACCCGATGTTAATCACGCTAACTTTTGCGAATATAGCTTATAAGTGGTTTGGCTTTAAGCCAGTTAAATTACCAGTATTAGTTACTGGGGTAATCGCGCTGGCAAGTTACCTAGCTTAGGTTTAGGCGCGAGCGGGAGTAAATTGTTGGTGAATATTAGTATTATTAAAAACTTAAAATTTGGTTTAGTAATTAGCAGCCTGTTATTTTTAGCAGGCTGCTTTAATAAAGCAACTAATCTAGAGCTTAAGCGTGTTATTTTAGCAACTGATGCTAATCCCATGTATTTAGAATTTTGGCCACTAACTGCTAAAGCTTGGCAACAGGTAACTGGTTTGCGACCAACGTTGGTATTGGTAGCCGATAGCTCCGTAGTTGTCGATGAGTCACTTGGTGATGTAATTCGTTTTGAGCCAATTGCAAATATCCCAACAGCTTTACAAGCACAAGCAATTAGACTTTTAATCCCAGCACTTTTTCCGGAAGATGGTTGCATTATATCTGATATTGATATGATACCATTGCAAAAATCTTATTTTATAGATAGCGTCTCAGAAGTACCAGATGATTGCTTTGTGGTTTATCGTAATCTAGGCTATAACGATCAAGATAATCACTACCCCATGTGCTATAATGCAGCTAAAGGTAAAATATTTGCGGAAATATTTGGAGTCTCTGGGGTTAATCGAACTGAAATTATGGCAAATATTAGAACTGTTATTATAAACTGGGCACAGTTAAAGCATGGTTGGGTTACCGATGAAATGTGCTTAGTCTGTGAACTTAAAAAATGGCCAAATTATGCGAACAAATGCATTAAATTAAATCATAGTGGTGGGCCACGCGTTGACCGTGGCGATTGGCAATATGATCTTAAGTTATTAAAATCTGGCCACTATATCGATTCGCATATGTTACGACCATATAGTAGATACAAAGCTGAAATTGATGAATTAATAATACAGTTAGCGCCAGAGTAGAATGAAGCTGGCCCAGCCGACCATAGAGGCAATTATAAATTTTTGAATTCATTTTGTGTACAAAAAGGTTGCAAGATCAAAGATTGCTCAACTGGTGACCATAATGTGCAAGCAGCATGTTTGGTTCCATGCGAGGCTCTTAGGCTCTTCTGGCCGTCTCAGTTTCAAGCATGTGAATATGATTGCTGCCAACTTTGATTTAAATTTTTATTGGTAGTGGATTTAGTTCTACTACCACTAATTTTTTTTTAAAGCTAAGCTTATTAGTAAATATTTTAAAATCTAAAAAGATAAAATTAAATAAATATAATCAGTTCTAAATCTTCTGATAAGTGAGAAAATTTATGACGCTATTTTCAACAGTTGCAGATGTTTTTAATGAAATTGAGCAGGTTTCAAGTAGATTAGTAATTACACAAAAACTAGGCGATTTATTTAAGATATTGACCCCTAAAGAAGCTGGGATAGTGGCTAACTTGTCGCTAGGAGTATTACATCCAGCTTATATCGGCACCCAGTTTAGTTTAGCTGAAAAAGCGGTCGTAGATTTATTAGCGGAACTATTAAATGTCTCGCATGCCAAAATTATTGCTGAGCAAAAAAAACTGGGAGATTTAGGGTTAGTGGCAGAAAGTTTTTTGTCTGGATTGCAAGCTGAAAAAACACATGATAGTCACGAATCTAAAAAGCATAATACAGGTCAAAAGAGTATCGATTTCGGGAATCTGGGGTCTAGTAGTGCGCACGTTAAACACACTAAAGATAATTCTGAAAATATAAATGCTCATGAAAATAAGTTAGCGCATCACAGTACACAACACAGTACACAACATGCAAAATTAACTGTGACTAAAGTTTATGAGCAGTTATCTGAGCTCGAAGCAACTAGTGGTACTGGTTCGACTGACATTAAAGCAAAATTATTACTAAAATTGTTTCAAGAATTTATGTCTGAGGTTACCAAAGAGTCTCACGGTAACAGTAATAATCACAGTAGTGACAGTAATAGTATTAAATTAATTCTTAGAATTATTTCTGGTAAATTACGACTGGGTTTTTCAGATATGACGATTGTCGATAGCTTGTCGTACATGTTAGTTGATAATAAAACTTTACGCACTGAAATTGAACATGCTTATAATTTATCAGCTGATATTGGGCATGTTGCCGAAGTTGCCAAATCAGCCGGTATTGATGGTATTAGAGCAATGCAGATTACGCTGGGGATACCTATTAGGCCAGCTGCTGCAGAACGTTTAAATAGCCCAGAAGAAATTATTGCGCGTTTGGGTTGTAGTGCTGCGCAACCTAAACTAGACGGCTTTAGATTGCAGATACATATACAAAACGAAGTGTCCGCAACATCCCTCGATAAACTTCGGGACGAGCGGAACAAGCTAACAGTTGCTTCCGAGAACTTCCTGTCAATACCCGAGAATCACCTAGCCGTTCATCCCGAGAATCACCTAGCCATTCATCCCGAGCATAGTCGAGGGACGTCTAAGAACAGTATGGCAATAAAATTCTTCTCCCGTAATTTATTAGATATGTCAGAGATGTTTCCAGATTTGGTGCACGCTTTTAAAAATTTTAAAGTTGAGAACTTAATTTGCGAGGGGGAAGCATTAGTTTATGACGAAGATACTGGCAGTTACTTACCATTTCAGGAGACAGTTAAGCGTAGGCGTAAACATGGGATTAGTGAGATGGCAGCAGAATTGCCGTTAAAGTTGGTACTATTCGATATTTTATATTTAAATAACCAAGAATTACTCTCAAAGACCCATATTGAACGGCGTGAAATTTTAAAAGAATTATTAGCCAAAAATTTAATAAATTCAGAAGTAAGTATAGAAAAAAATAAAGCCAAGTTACACGATAATTCTCAAAATTTAGTAGCACTAGAGCACACGATTTTATTAGTTGATGAGCATGAAATTTGTGATCCTGAAGAACTAGAAAAATATTTTTTAGAGAATATTACGGCGGGTTTAGAGGGCTTAGTAGTTAAAAAATTAGATGCGGCTTATCAACCAGGTAAGCGTAATTTTAACTGGATTAAACTAAAACGACATGAGACGGGACACTTAGATGACACACTGGACTGTGTGATTCTAGGTTATTATCATGGTGCTGGAAAACGCGCTAAATTTGGGATCGGGGCTTTTCTAGTGGGCTTATTTAATAAAGACACAGATAGTTTTCAGACTGTAGCTAAGGTTGGTACCGGTTTGACTGACCTAGAGTGGGTCGAGTTACGCGAACGGTGCGATAAATTACAAGTGCAGCAGCAGCCCAAGAATGTAGATTGCGATAAAAATTTAGCGCCAGATGTGTGGGTTTCGCCAGAATTAATTTGTTTAATTAGAGCGGATGAGATTACTAAATCACCGATTCACAAAGCTGGTCAAACAGATAAATCTAGTGTTAATAATAAGCTTGATAAAAATCAGGAGCAGGTTGGTTATGCTTTGAGATTTCCCAGATTTATGGGTTATCGTGAAGATAAGTCAGCGTTGGAAGCAACTACTACTGAAGAGCTAATCGAATTATATAATCTACAGTACAAGTAATTAATCACATAAATTCTTAAAAAATTCGGCTTCGGCGGCTGGGTCTAGTGCACCAGTAATAGCTTGTCCGATGATAATTCCGGTTGGTTTAAATTCAATTATTTTATGAATGTTTTCGCGGGTAATTCTAGTAGAAATATAGATTGGCAGCTGGGTGTTACCTCGTAACATGTCCCATTTATCAATAAAATTTACGGGATTATCTAGATCGTATGGTACTTGAAATAAAATTGCATCAATGCCAAGTGATTTAGCTTCTAGGGCTGATTGTCCAATCGAAGCTGTGTCACGTACATCAAGCATAGCTTTGCGATTATTAGCATGTAGCGTACTACAAACATTATGAATCACTTCTTTGTCGGTACCAGCCATGACTGTAACCCAAGTTGCGCCAGCATCGACCATTAATTGTGAAATCTCTTTGCCGCGACTAATAATTTTAGCATCAGCTGCGATTACAATTTCAGGAATAGTTTGGATCAGATTTTCGATAAGTTTGGTGCCATGTTTGTATAGCAAAAACGGACCGATTTCGATCGCGTCCGCATATTTAGCAACCTGAGATGTAACTTCGAGAATTTTATCCTGCTCAATATTGTCAAACGATATGTGCAGTTTCATAATCTATTTCTATCTCCATGTGACCGAAATATCTAATAATAATAGGACCAATATAGCAGGTTTTAGGGTTATGATAAGCATAGATTATGGTTTCAGGTAACTGTCTGGCTAGCAATGCCATAAGGAGTACGTTTGTAAATCTTTTTAGTGGGCCCATAAAAAGCTCTGATATTGAGTGTATTTAGTAAATTATTAATGGTTTGTTTAATTAAATCTTGTTTAGCTAAATTACGATTGGTTTTAATATTTTTAATATAAATATCTGGTAATAATAACTGTGTATCGTCTGCAGCCGGTGTTAAATCTGTTGGTAAATAGATGGTGTCGGGGTCGCCTATAATTATTAACGCCTGAGTAGAGATGGGTTGATTTGGTAGTAAGGGCGCTGGTTGCACATCCCAGTATAACTGTTCGGTTAAGGGATCTAATTTTTTAGTGATTGTAAAAGCTTGGGCTGGTTGATTAGGGTCTAGATTCCAATAAGCGATATTGCTATTAGCGCTAAAAACTGGAATTAAGCTAGGCGTAATAATTAACTTAATAGTATCGTTTTGGATTTTGCGGGGTAATGTTATTTGACTATTGTGGTCTGTGCGACTAATAAACCCAGCATGGATAGCAAATAGATCGATATCGCTGGCTGGGGGGGTAAGTTTTTTTAGCATCAGGCGCTGTTCTAGTTCGGCTAATTCGCCCGGTATTAAAGTTTTATTTTGCTGTTTAGTGTAAGCTAAAATTTTTTGAGTGACCTTTTTAGGAATCACTTTAAAATTAGGATATTCACGCACATAAAAAGTGATCACCTGCTCATTAGTATCTGAATGACTAGCAATTTGAGCTGAAATTATTTCAGTTGACCAGCATATGGGCAAGATTAAGATTAAAAAGTATAAATAGCTTAACTTATAGCGTAATATATAGTTTGGTATGGCGTGTTTTATGTGTGTTATGTGTGTTATATGATAAATCATGGTATAACGCTCCTAAACTTATAAATTTATTAATAATAGAGCTTAACAGTTATCAGCTCAGAAAAACTATGGTTTTGAGGATTTTATGAATTTAGCGCCAATTTGGGCCCAGTTTCAAGCAACAGCGCAGTTATCGACCAGTCAGCTAGCGCAGTTTGTAAAATACGCTCGGTTATTACAGGATTGGAATAACCGGGTAAATTTAACTAGTATCTTAGAAGATCAAAAAATTATCGATTTACACTTTTTAGATAGCTTAAGTTTGGCTAACTTTGTAGATCTTACGCAGCCGCTAACTTTAACAGATGTTGGTTCCGGTGCAGGTTTTCCAGCTATTCCATTAAAAATAAAATATCCCCAATTAAGAATTATTTTAATTGAAGTTAATCTTAAAAAAGTTGATTTCTTGCAAGCTGTAATCGATGAATTAGATCTAGAAAATATCGAGATTTACGATCAAGATTGGCGCACCTTTTTGCGCAAAACTGATGATCACGTAGATCTATTTTGTGCGCGAGCATCTCTGAAGCCACTAGAGTTATTACGTGTTTTTAAGACTGGCTGTATTTATCGTAAAGCAAAGCTCGTATACTGGGCAGCAGATCATTGGGACGAGTGTGAATTGGGCAAAGCTGGCAGGATCCCAGATAATTTAATTAGAGCAGAATGGGGCTATGTGGTTGGAGATAAAACGCGTAAGCTAATCTGTTGGAATTTAAAACCAGAAGATTTAGACCAAAGGCTTTAAATTAAAGGTAGCAGTAAAGTGAAAAAAAATCTTTTAGCTAGCTATTGGAGTGGCATCGTCGAAAATAAAAAGGGCGAGAGCTATACCAATATTTTACGTTATTTTTTTCCAGAGTTTATTACGGCACTAATTTTATATACTGCGCTTAGTTGGATTGATTCTTATTGGGTAGCCGCGCTTAAATCCACGACTACTTATGCTACTCATGGCACTTTAAATACAATTTTGCATGCTGTATTAAAATTTGCTGACGGTCTAATGATCGGGGCGATTATCATTGGAGGCCAATTTTTTGGTGCTAAAAAACCACAAGAAGTTGGTCGGACATTTGTAGAAACATTCTGGGTAATGTCGACGATGGGATTAATCGCTAGCGCGATATTATTTTTTGGATCGTACCCTATTTTACGTTTTTATAACGCGTCATCAGCGATGATAGCTTGTGGGGTGCCACTCATGCGGGTTAGAGCATTAGGCATACTGTTTATGTTTGTTTATTTTGCCTTTATAGCTTTTTTACGCAGTATCAAAAACACTAAAACGCCAATGATCATTTTTGTATTTGGCGGATTAGTATTCTTATTTTTTGATTACGTTTTAATTTTTGGTAAATGGGGTTTTCCTGATTTAGGGCAACTGGGATCAGCTTGGGCGACAGTTTTACAATATGGCAGCATGTTGATATTAGCAGTTGTCTTAGTTTTATTTAATTCTGAATATCATAAATTTAACTTAAATATTTTTACTTATCGACCAGATCTAGCTGCGATTAAACGTTTGCTATCACTTAGTTGGCCAGTAGTTGTCGATAAATCTACTATGGCAATCGCATACATCTGGCTGGGTGCTATGATTACTCGTATGGGAGAATATCCGGCGGCTAGTTTTGTGGTGATTAAAGATCTAGAGCGAGCGTTATTCTTACCAGCAATTGCTTTTGCGCAGGTGATCACATTTTTAGCTTCCAACGATTTTGGTGCCAAAAATACCGAGGGAATTAAAGCTAATATTAAAAAAATCAATTTATTAGCTTCGATATTTGTTTTAATAATTTTAGTAGTTTCGATTTATTATAAAGAATTGCTGATTGGTTTATTTGATCGTAAGGGCACTTTTACAGAATTTTCAGCCCAAGCTTTTCCAATTATTAGTATTTTTGTATTTTTCGATGTGTTGCAGATTGTGCTATCAGGGGCCTTGCGAGGCGTTTCAGATGTGAAAATTGTGATGTGGTCGCGCATCGCGATCTGTGTCGGCTTTTTTGCACCGGTTTCATATTTAATTGTGAAATTACCATTTGGTGATAATCTACTAAAATTTATTTTAATTTACGGTATATTTTATCTAAGTAATGGTCTAATGAGTTTGATTTATGTACATCGCTTTAGATCTGGCAAGTGGCTTAAGGGCGAACAGGAAAAAGTATGATTAAATTATCCCGCGAGGAAGTTTATAAAATCGCTGAAATTTCTAAATTAGAGTTACAAGAATCTGAAATTGATCACTTAGTTAAGCAGTTAGAAGATGTTTTAAGTTATGCTAAGCGCGTAACAGAGATTGCTGCAAGTACTAATATTGATATTAGTGAATTATTAGCTAACCCGGTCAATATTACTCGTCCAGATATTATAATACCGACTAATTCAGCTGATATTTTGGCGCAAGCGCCGCAGGAATTAGAAAACTATTTTGTGGTGCCAACCGTCATCGATAGCAACTAGGATCTAAAATTATGTCTATTAATCACTATACTAACTTGGAATTTGCCACTATTCGCGAATTACAGGCCCAATTAGCAGCTAAAAAAATTTCGCGTGAAGAGCTTTTAAAAGCTTGTTTGGATCGTTTTGCAAAATATGACGAACAACTAGGCACGGCCCTAGAAATTTTTGACGAATCCTCAATTTTAGCGCGCGGCCAAAATAATCCTAATAGTTTGTTGAATAATATTCCCGGTTTAATTAAAGATAATATTTGCCAAAAAGATCGTAATTTAACTTGCGCATCTAAAATTTTACAGGGTTTTAAAGCAACTTATGATGCTACTGTAACTACTAATTTAAAACAAGCCGGAGCCTTAGTAGTCGGTCGAGCTAATATGGATGAATTTGCTATGGGCAGCTCTAATGAGTATTCAGCTTATAAGAAAGTGGCTAATCCATGGGACATGACGCGCGTATCTGGTGGATCTAGTGGTGGCTCAATTGCAGCTGTAGCAGCCGGATTAGTTCCTTGGTCTTTAGGTTCAGAAACTGGTGGTTCAGTACGTTTACCAGCGGCCTTTTGTGGCATCGTGGGCATTAAGCCGACCTATGGTTTAGTATCTCGTTATGGTTTAGTAGCCTATGCATCTTCACTAGATCAAGTTGGTGTAGCTACACGAACTGTTTATGATAATGCGTTAGTATTATCCCAAATAGCCGGTCACGATGCTAAAGATTCGACTAGCGCTAAACGAAATAAACTCGATTATACCCAAAATTTAACTGAGCCTACATTAAGATCGGGTTTAAAAATTGGTATTATCACTAACGCCCTAAATGCTGAGGGGGTCCAGCCTGAAATTTCACAAGCTTTAGATCAAGCTATTAAGCACTATGAAAAATTAGGCGCTGAGATTAAGCCGATTACGCTAAACACGATGGATTATTCTGCGGCAGCCTATTTTATTATTAGTCGTGCTGAAGCAGCCTCTAACTTGGCCCGGTTTGATGGGGTTAGATATGGTAATCGGGCACAAGGTATCCAGAATTTAAATCAATTATACGCTAAAACCAGAGGTCAGGGCTTTGGTCCAGATGTACGGTTGCGTATTTTGGTTGGTAATTATGTCTTATCAGCTGGGCATGCGGGTGATTTTTATCATAATGCGCGCAAAGTTCAAAGTTTAATTCGCCAAGAATTATTAGCTTGTTTTAAGGACGTAGATGTACTATTAGCCCCAATGCATGCGGCACCAGCTTTTAAATTTGGTGCTTTAGATAACAGCTTAGAAATGGATCTTTTAGATTATTTCACCTGTTTTGTGAATTTAGCGGGTGTACCTGCGATTGCTTTACCGTGCGGCTTCACCAAAGAACAGTTGCCAATTGGTTTTCAATTAATTGGTCCAGATTTTTCAGAAGATTTGTTATATCAAACGGCGCATGCATATGAGCAAACAAATAACTGGTGGAACAAGCAGCCCGCAGGTTTTTAATTAAATTTTAGCTAAATTATTGTTTATGCTATTTGAATTATAGTAGTTTTCTATCTGCCAGATATGACTTAAGCGTAGGGACGCCGGTCTGGGGGGTAGGGAATGCTAACTGGTAAGCAATTAATGCTGTTGGGCGTAGTCCTACAGTTATTTATGACCAATATTTTAATAGCATCGCAAGATTTGCCTAAAAATTTAAATCAATGGGCACTCGATCGTTATGCTCTAAATTTGCCCAGAAAAAATTTAAATCTTGATTTGCGCTATTTCAACCAACGTGATGCAGTACTGCACAGTCTGGAGCGGGATACCCGTTATGCAGATCATTATTTAAAAAACAGAGTCCATGGCATAGCACTCAAAAATCGGACCTTGGGTGAGTGGGCCAACGATTTCATGTTTGATTTTATTGAATTAAATCGGCACTTCTTTTCGATCGATACAGTTAAAGTTGCCACTGGTGTGATCCCATTTTATTTGTTAGCTAGATCAGTTGATCATAATGTGCATAGTAGTTTTTACGATAGTCGGCAGCATAAAAATTTAAATATTTTCTCTGATACAATGGGTAAATCAGTTAGTAAAAGTGTACCATTCGTGGTAATTGCAAGCTTGTTTTTGCCATATTTGGGTCGCAATCCGGATATTCAATTAACCGCCGATATTTTTCTAAAGGGTGTAATTTCGATTTGGATGGTCAAAGATTTAATTAAATTTACGTTAGAAACTGATGCTTGTAGGCGTCCTTGGAATGGTGATTTTTCTAGTGAAAAACAAACATTTGGTGGTTTCCCTTCCGGACACATGGCGGAAGTTTTTTATATGACTACACTGTTTGGCTGGCGCCATGGACCAACTTTAGGGGTACCATTCGCGATCTATTCAGGTCTATTATTCTTAACTAGTATTAGCAGTAATCGACATTATACTTCACAATTAATTGCAGGAGCAGGGTTGGGATTAGCTTACACGATAGCATCGTTAACATTAATTAGGACCCGTGAAGCAGCGGGAGGTTGGTCAGTAGACTGTAACCCTAAGGGCTTTGGGATTACTTACGAATTCTAAGAGTTCTAATTTCTGAATAATAATTTATAATTATATTTTATAGCTATAAAATATTGTTTTAGGGGTTAATTTGAACTACTGGGACGGTCAGATTCAGATCGGTAAGCGTAAATATTCAAGATTTATTGGTGGACCATTAGATGGGATCACCGATTCGCCTTTTCGTAGATTAGTGCGTGATTTCTCGCCTGACAATCTTTTATATACTGAAATGCGGCATGTAGGCACAATTGTAAATAAAGTAGGCGGCCCTAAAGCTTTAAATTTTATGCAAGCTGAACGACCATTAAATTATCAAGTAGCCGCAAATAGTACTAGGTTTATCGCCGAAGCTTGTGAGAAAATTATTGCGGCTGGCGTAGACTGTATCGATTTAAATATTGGTTGTCCGGCACGTAATGTAGTTAATTCTGGGGGCGGTTCAGCTTTAATGTCTGATCCTCAATTACTAGCCAATATTTTAAGAGAGTTTAGACGTTGCTTGCCAGAGCAAACTTTTACCTTAAAAATTCGGGCTGGATATAAACATAAAAATGGCCTTGATATTGCCAAATTAGCCCAAGACTGTGGCGTAGACGCTTTGGCAGTGCATCCTAGATTGCAGACCGAAAAATTTGCCGGGAGGCCAGATTATAGCTTAGTTTATGAAATTAAAAAATCGATTTCGATTCCAGTTATTGTATCTGGCAATATTGTTAATTGGGCGACAGCTAAATCAGCTTATGAGCAAACTGGCGCGGATGGTTTTTTAATTGGTCGTGGCATTTGGGCTAAGCCCTGGAAATTAGCTGAATTAGATTTTAATGCTAAAACGATGGGACAAGTATACCCCATTAGCCAAGAAATTATGCTAAAGGCAGCCTATAAACATCTAGAACTCATGTTAGATTATCATGGCAAGACAGGGATGTACTGCTTCAGAAAGCATTTGCCATTTTATTTACGTGGTTTTACCGAAGCGCAAAATTTACGTAAAGAATTGATGACGACAGAGTCGGTTGACTATATGCTAAGTTCATTAAGTCAGCTGGTTGCTTGCCAGCAAGCTAGTTTATAAATAATAAATCTTAATTTAAGTAAGATTAATAGTATTAGTAGCAGTAAATGGGCAGTCTATGGGTAAAGTTTCTGGTTGGTCATTAGTTAAACAGCTTTTAAAATTTGGCCCGCTAATATTATTAATATTTTTTTTAGTTGCCCGTTATAAAATTACTGATTTCGATCAACTATTCAAAGCCCAAGTTTCCGGCCTTACTGGTCCTATAATTCAGTGGCAAAATAATTTAATGGCTAAGTTAACTAATTCAGATTTTAGTGCTACTAATAATTCTAGTAATAATCTTAAAAGCAGTCATAAAATTATTACTCAGCTGGCAGCGGCTAATCAACAACTTGAGCAAAAACTAGCACTGTTATTGCAAGAAAATATTGAACTAAAAGCTACGTATAAATATATGGACGACATTGGTGAGCTGCTAGAGTTTAAAAAACAATATAATTTTACAACTGCAATACCGGCGCAGATTATCTTTAAAAATTTTTCTAGCGCTGAGCAATTTTTCTATCTTAATCGTGGAGCAGAGCAGGGCGTAATTTTAAACATGGTCGCTTTTTATGATAATTGTATTATTGGGCGTATTTCAGCAGTTTATCCTACTTACAGCAAGCTAATTTTAATTACAGATAAGTCGTGTAAAATAGCAGCTTATTGTAGTCAGTCACGCGTAGCTGGGGTTTTTCATGGCTTAAATAATATTAAACAAGCAACGCTTAAACATGTACATCATATGTTTGAATTGATTAATGGCGATCTAGTATTATCTAGTGGCGAAGGATTAATTTTTCCACAAGGATTTGCGCTGGGCGTGATTAAAGAGTTTTCTTGTCAGGGTGTCGATTATGATGTACTAATTGAGCCTGTAATCGATCTTGATAAACTTAAATATTGTTTACTTAAGTAGTAGATTAAAAGCCCCCAGGAATTTACTGAGGGCTTAATACAAAATTCTATAACTTAAATTGGGGCGTAAGATTTTTAAGCGCCAGTTTATTATAAAAAGCTTCGCATAACTCACTTAATACTACTGGTAAGCCCTGATCACTTTTATCATCACCCAAAATTTGAGCTAATTTGCTGGGCTTAGGTTCGCTAATCCATTCAATTTCTTTATCAGCACTAACTTCGATTAGTTCTTTGATTTTCTTAATCGCACTATAGTTACCGCCAATAGAATCAACTAAACCTAATTTTTTAGCTTGTTCGCCAGTGAAAATTTTACCGTTAGCCCAATTAACGCTTTGTTTAGGGTCTAATTTGCGACTGGCTGCTACATCACGTACAAATTGACGGTAGCAGTCGTCAGATACCGATTGTAACAACTGGTTGCCTTCTGGTGTAGCATTGATAAACGGGTCGCCGACTAGTTTATAATCACCAGATTTTTGAACATTATATTTAACAGATACTTTGTCTAATAAATCTTTCACCCCAAAAGTACCGATACGGGCCCCGATGCTGCCAACTAAAGTCGAAGGCGCAGAGATAATATGATCGGTAGCGCAAGCAATATAATAGCCCCCAGAAGCACAGATATTGGGTGTCAGTGTAATAATCGGTTTGGGAAATTCAGCTTTTAATGCTTTAATATCTTCATATAAAGCTTGTGAAGCACCAGCAGCACCACCTGGGCTATCAACATATAATAAAATTGCCCGAATGCTAGGATCAGCAAAATAGGTTTTTAATTGTCTGAAAGTACGATTTAAATTGCAAATCTCGCCTTCTACAGATACTACAGCCACTTTAGTTTTGGGATTTAATAAATTGCCCCAATTTTTAGAAATCCCATCTATTAAGCCTGGTAACATTTGTATAAAGAACAAAGTAGAGATCCCAATGCCTAGATAACGCCATATTTTATTCATAAGATTTATGCCCCTATAGTGATAATAATTTAATTGTGATTGGTTAAAATTTTACCAATAAATTTACAAATCAAAGTGTAGTTTAGCAAAATTATGGTTTTTTGTACTTTTCAATTTCATAATTCAACGATTTGGCTTTGACTTTTGTCAGCTTTTAAACTAATATTCTGATATTCTTGGTTTGAAAATTTGACTCAAGATTGTGGGCGGTTAGCTCAGTTGGTAGAGCATCAGTCTTACAAACTGAGGGTCACTGGTTCGAGTCCAGTACCGCCCACCAGTTTATTCCTCGGTAGCTCAGTTGGTAGAGCACACGACTGTTAATCGTTAGGTCGCAGGTTCGAGTCCTGCCCGGGGAGCCATACTTCGCTAAAGCTTCGTATGGCACGGCCAGTCTGAATTTTTAGATAAAATCTGGCGTAAGTAAAAATAATTCCCCTATATTTGGGGCTGTAGCTCAGTTGGTTAGAGCGTCCGCCTGTCACGCGGAAGGTCGCGAGTTCGAGTCTCGTCAGCCCCGCCATCTTTTTTAAGAGATGGATTATAAAATAATATTGTTTGTAAAATGCGAAGTATGCCCTTCGAAGCTTGTTAGAGCGTAGTAGGGCTAGTCAAAAATGTTCTATGTCTATCTTCTTAAGTCAATAAAATATCCAAATAAAACATATGTTGGTTTTACTATCAATATCAAAGAACGTTTACAAAAGCACAACGAAGGTGGTTCCGTATATATAGCAGATTTTAGGCCCTGAAAATTGATATCTTTTATTGGATTTGATAATGAGTACAAGGCGATTGAATTTGAAAAATATATAAAAAAAGGATCGGGCCATGCGTTTGCAAAGAGGCGTTTATGGTAAATTTAAGGGGTTTTATCTTTTTTTGGTACAACCAGTCTTTTTAATTCTGCTAATTCAATTTTACTTCTTCTTCAATCTCAGCAATTTCTTCTTTGGTTAAAATTTCCTCTATTAAATCTTGAAAACTTCTTAGCTTTAGTTTTTTTGATTTTGTATTTTTGGTATTTTTTAATTTCATGTTTGTGATTCTCAGGTATCACTGATAATTCGTATAAGCTTATGTGCTGATATTTCATCTTGCTCTAGAGTAGCTAAAATTAACTCTGACAGTGCAAAATCTTTATACTCATCTTGAAATTTTTCCAGCTCATCAGAGTTCAACGACTCGATAAATTTATCACTTGTCGATTTAATTTTTTGTTGCATAATATAACTTTATAAGTTTATATTTTAATAGCAAAATCAATGTACAAGATAGATGGTACAGAAGGCCGATATGTCTGAAACTAAACTTAAGCATCGTAGGGGAATTACTAGGTGGCGTGCCGAAAATACTTTCTTAGATTCACAGAAAGTAGGGGCAGCATTACTCGAATGTTTAATCGATAATGATCCAGAAACATTCATCGAAATTTTAGACTCTTATTTAAGAATAAATAGAGCTATTTTAATGCAAATCATAAAAACTATTTTATATATTCTATTTTTTACGTTGAATATAATAACCGTAGTTGAAAGCGCAGAGCCTTGTAAGCCTTCAGTATCAATAAATTGCCTTCAGCCAAATCAAAAGTTACGTGAAGAAGAAGGTTTTTGCGCAGGTACCTGTATGCCGACAGTTTTCGGGTATAGACATATTGAAGATCTTGCTGTGGGCGATTATATAATTGATATTAAGAATCAAGAAATGCAAATTGTTAATATTGCAAAAAAATTTGTTTCTAAGTACGTGCAATTAATTATTGGCAATACAGTTATTAATGCAGGGCGTGATCAATGTTTTTATGTTTCTCCTGAAATCAATTGGGTAAAAGCTGATTCTATTAGTGCTCAAGATGCAATACTAAATAATAGTAATAATCAGTATGCTATTGATAAAATTAAGATAATACACGAAGAAGCGCTTCTTTATGTTCTTACAGTTAATAATCATACTTTTTGCATAGCACCGCACAATTTAATAGTGCATAATTCTAATGCAATGATGCTAGATGGAATAGATGTATGTTTAGGGTCTATAACGATTAATAATCCAGTGATAACACTTTTAGGTGCTGCGGTTGCACTGTCTAAAATTTTTTATGATGCATATAACGATAATCAAGCTGATTGTATTAAAACTTCGGCTTTATCGGACTTGCTTCTTGTTGAACGTTATTATTATGAGAAAAGGAAAATAGAGCTAGGGCAGCTTAAGCAAAATTTTAATCAAATTAAAAATGGCTTAGAAAGTATTAAAGCATTATGCAGCTCTCAAGCAGCGAATTTCACATATCTATTTTTACAGCAAAGAGTTGAACCGCATGTTCAAAATCCATATTTAAAAATTTTAATAGCAGATGAAATGCAATTATCTGATGATCAAAAAAATAAACTTCGAGATTTGCGAGAATTAGATTTATATATGCTCGAAGAAGAAATTAAAGATATTCAATTAATTTTAGCGTTACATTGCAATGAGATCATGAGACAAATGCAAGATGTAATCAATGAGCATAAAAATATTACAGCGCAATCAGAGCATGTGCATGCTGCGTGGAATGGCAATCTGCATCAAATTACAAAATTTATAGCTTTTCCATTATATGAGCAGTCTCGTTTAGAAGAATTTTCCGTTAACATAGTCAGTCAAAAATTCAACGAATTTAAATTTATAGCTCAATATTATAAGAATTGTATGAATTCATCATGCATAAAGCAAACTACAAATATTATCGAAGCATTGGAAAGATCCGCTCCTTTAATTGTTGAATATGAGCAATGGCTTGCTGTAGAAAAAGAGCGCATTGCTTATAATATTTCATTGGTTGAGCAATATTATTCGAAGCATGGTGTATCAATAGCGCAACTTAATGCTGCGGTTGAAAATAATTTACATAAATTAAATAAGCAATATAGCGAAAAAAAACAGAAAAAATTAATTGAGGTAAATAAAAAAAAATCTGATCTTAAAAACTTTAAAGAGCCTAAGAAACCTAGAAATAACGATGATTACCCTAACATGTATGAGGTATTTAAAAAAGCAATTGTTGGCAAGATACTTAAAGATTCATCAGAGTGTACTCGTTTTTCATATAAAGGAGTTTCCAAAATTTTTAGAGTAATTAAAGATATCGAAGAATATGGCATAAAGAGGGGTGATTGGTTTTATCTTGATAAAATGCACGGGGATCATATTGAGGTATTTTGTCATAGGGGAAAACCTTTACGTACTATTCTCAATATGGACGGAACACAAAATTTAACAAAGATAGAACAAGCTGGGAAAAGGACTATCGAAAAATGGATAAAATAGTTAATAAATTTTGTTGCTTATCGATGTTGGATGCAATTGAGCAACCTGATGATTCACCGCTTGTATATAGTGCTGACACAAGAACTTATACGATTTCTGCTCCAAGGGCATTAATGAAGAAAGATATGGTATGGCTAGGATATTGTGTAGAATTTTGTCCTTTTTGCGGTGCCAAATTACCAAAAGATCTGGCTGATGAACGTTTCGAAATACTTGAAACAGAATATGGCATTAATGATCCCTATGATTCAAAACAAAAAAAGTTAATACCTAAAGAATTTAAGACTGATGAGTGGTGGAAAAAACGTGCATTATAGGGTCTGTCAAATGTTTTGTGTAAACGATAATACTTACGGTTATTAATTGGTTACAAAGCGCTCCTTAAAAATAATGTGTAATTGCGTAGCAATAATTCTCCAGTCCCGGAGTGGCATAGTCCATTTTTTTTGCATATTTCTGATGGCCAAGA